>JAYGEA010000276.1:0-3095 GCA_046582635.1 Alphaproteobacteria bacterium | reverse complement strand
GGCCCGTGGTGCCGGAGGTGGTATGTATGATGACGGGCGGACGTTGCCCGGCGGGATAGGTCTCCATGCCATGGAAATCGCCAAACGGGGGATGGGCGGCGATGGAGGCCATGATGTCGGATTTATCAAAGGCGGGCAGTTTGGTGATGTCGTCCAGGCCCCCGATATCGCCCGCCGCCAGCCCCTGGGCGCCCCAATGGCGTTGATAGAACGGCACTTGCCAGGCCCGCCGCATCAAATTCGCGAACCGCACTTCCTGCAGGGCGCGCAATTCGTCTCGGCTGATGGCTTCGAAACGGCGCAGAAAGGCTGGGCCGATGGGAAATTCCTGGCTCAACGCCGCCAGGTCCGTCTGATTGAAATAATTCGGCTGCTCTGTCATCGCATTTACTCACCTCAAACCACGGTTACGGGCATGCGGGCGCTGAAAGCCATTAAGGCATCGATGGGCCGGCGGCTCTGCCATTGGGCGACCCGATCCAGGGCCACCGGGCCATCGCCGGCGACGATGACCAGTTCATCACCCACCGCAATATGCACTGCATCGGGAACCTCTACCGTCAAATGCTCCAGGGAAACGCCGATCACCCGCAGTTCATGGCCGCCATGCAAAACCACGCCGTCCAGGCCGGGGCCGATCGGCGCGTAGCCGTCGTTCAAACCGCATGGCGCCACTGCCGTGCGCCGTTGACGGCGGCTGCCATGATAGCCCCCCGCCCCCATCTCCGGTCCGCCGGCGTGATCGCGGACCTGGATGACCCGGCTTTTGATGGTGGCCAGGGCTGGCTGAAACGGCGCGACATCGGCCAGGCGCGATGTCACGGGGTTCAGACCAAAAAGAATATGGCCGGGACAAACGGCGGTGCAGTCATCCCGCCAACCCAGCAACAGGGCGGAACTGGCCAAGGCCTGGGTGATGGGAATATCCACGCCCGCCGCCTTGAGGCGTTCCACAAGGCCGTAAAACAAAGCCAGGCGCTGTTTGGTGTAGGCCATGCCGTCGGCATCATGGAAAGACAGGTGGGTATAAAGCCCCTGGACAACCACATTTGCCAACCCGGCGATCTCGGCAAGCAACGCCTGGGCCGCGTCAAGGCCAACCCCGACCCGGCCCAGGCCGCTGTCAACTTTGATGAAAACCTCTGTAGGCCCTGTCGCGGCGCGGCTGACCGTCCGGGCGCCGGCGAGATCAAATATGGTCGGGATAAAGCCCTGGGCCAGAACGTCACCCATGCCCTCCGGCAAGGTCCCCGCCAGCAATAGTACCGGCGTCTCCACCCCCGCCGCCCGCAGCGCCAAGGCTTCCGCGAAAGACCCCGTCGCCAGCATATCAACGCCCGCATGGGCCAGAACGTGGGCCACCGGCACGATGCCATGGCCGTAGCCGTTGGCCTTGACCGAGGCGATTATCCGCACGCCGTCGCCGACCCGGTTCCGCACTTCGCCCAGATTATGGGCCAGGGCCGCGCGGTCCAGCTCCATCCAGGTTGGGTGGGTCGCCAGGTTCACGATTGGATTTTCTCCAGCCCGCACCAATTGGCCATGAACAGGGCGATGGCCTGGGTGGATTTGCGCACGCTCTCCAGATCGACCCATTCATTAAAGCCGTGTACGTCAACCGACCTGGGGCCGTAGACCAGCCCGGGCGTATCGGCGTACAGGCCAAAAAATCGCGCATCCGTGGTGCCGGTGATGGCGTGGTGTTTCATGCTCTCGCCATGAACATGGCTATGGCAGTCGTTCAACAGGGACATGGGCGCCGCGGCGTTAGCCATGTCGGCCAAAGCATACCCCTCCGCCATGAAACCTTGATAAACCACCTCCGGCGGGCGGTTGCTCATATGACGGTCCTGGGCGGCGGCGGCCTGAATGCAGTCTTCCAGCTCGCGGGCGCGCTGTTTGATGTCATCGTCGGGGTAGATCGCGGCGCGCAGATCAAAGGTACACCAGGCGGGTACCGAGGCCGGCCAGTCGCCGCCGGCGATTTTGCCGATGTTGAAGTTGATGGGATGGCGGTGGCCGCAATGATGCTTGTGCGCATCCTTCTCGGCATTCCATTTCGCCTCCAGCTCCTCCAAGGCCTGGATCAATACATAGGCCGCCTTGATGGCGTTGAAGCCTTCCGTGGCCCGGGAGGCATGCACGGGATGGCCCTTGACCGTGATCTGCTGCCAGATGGTGCCGGTCTGTGCCGAAACCAGGGCATCCCCCGTGGGTTCGGGGATGATCGCGGCTTCCGCCCGATAGCCCCGCGCCAGACAGGCCAGGGCGCCGTTGCCGGTGCATTCCTCCTCAATCACCGACTGGACGAAGACATCCGCCGCGGGACGGTAACCGGCCTCTACCAGGGCATCAAAGGCATAGAGGCAGCTGACCAGGCCGGCTTTCATGTCGCCGGCGCCCCGGCCATAGAGGCGGTCGCCATCGCGGCGCGCCTGGTAGGGCGGGCTGTCCCACATATCCAGCGGCCCCTCGGGCACCACGTCGATATGGCCGTTCAGGATCAGGCTTTTGCCCCCCTTACGGCGCGGGCTCTCGGGGCGGTGGGCGCCGACCACGTTATAGCTATTGGCGTAGTCGATCACACCGGGGGAAAACCCCGGCAGATGCAGGATATCATCCACGTTCAGCTGCCACCGGTCCACCGCCAGGCGCCGCTGTGCAAAGGCCGCGGCCATGAAATCCTGCGCGGTGGCTTCATTGCCCCGGGTCGAGGGGAAGCCGACCAGTTCGGCAGTAAAATCCACCTGTTCCTCGAACCGGCGGTCGACGGCGTTCTGGATGTCCTTGGCAATATCGGTTGAAAGCACTTCGCTTGCTCCTCACTCTCATCCTAATCATGGCTTGGCAGGCCGCTCATGATGGTTACTGTACAGGAAACAGTGGGCAGGTGGGTAAGGTTCGTGAAACCGGCAAAATTCGATTATCTCCGGGCGGAAAATATTGATCAGGTTGTCGAGGCTCTGGATCAGGGCGACGGCGAGGCCATCGTCCTAGCCGGCGGCCAGACCCTGATGCCCATGCTGGCCATGCGTCTGGCCCGGCCGGCCATGGTGGTAGATATCAATCACGTTGCCGAACTGTCGGGCGTGGCG
>JAYGEA010000265.1:0-8164 GCA_046582635.1 Alphaproteobacteria bacterium | reverse complement strand
GGATGATGTGTTCGCGTTCATAGGCCAGGCCATCATCGAAACTCATGCCACCGCCGAGGGTGACGGTCTGCCGGATCGCCGCCAGGGCCTCGGGCGGCTTGGCGGCCAGGCTTTCGCCATAGGCCTGGACCACCCCTCGTAGTTCGCCCGGCGCCACCAAAGTATCCACCAGGCCGATATCGTGGGCCTCTTGCGCCGAAATCAACTCGCCGTCGTACAGCAGGCGGATGGCCCGTGGGCGGCCGATCAGGCGGGCCAGGGCCTGGGTGGCGCCGATGGGGGGGATATAATTGATGTTGATCTCCGGCTGGCCCAGCCTGGCATCGGTGGCGGCGAAGCGCAGGTCGCAATGCAGGGTCATCTCCAGCCCGCCGCCCACCGCAATGCCGTGGATCGCCGCCAGCAGGGGCTTTTCCGAGTGGCGCAGGGTGCGGACCAGAGCATGGGCCAAGTCGGTCCAGTCGTCCACCTGGGCCTTGCTCATGTCCTTGAAGAAAGCGATATCGGCGCCGGTGGAGAAATAGCGTTCCAGGGCGCTGCCAAGGACGATCACGCGGACTTCAGGGTCGGCTTGATACTGGCGCACGGCGGCGTGGATCTCCTGCACCATGTCCCAGTCCTTGGCGTTCACGGGGGGCGGTTGAAATCGACCCAGCCGACCCGGTTTTCCACATGTAATGATATGTCTTTGTACTCTGCCATTTGACCTCGCCGCCCCGGCTGTTAGTTTGAGCTTTATTGTAATCTGATTTGCGAGCAAACATGCATTCCTTCCGATTTGAGCCCGCCGACCTGCCGCCCGAGACGGCGGCCATGCGCCAGGAGGTGCGGGATTTTCTGGACCAGAACCTGGCCGATTATCCCGCCGCCCGCCGGGCCCGCTCATGGGCCGGCTATGACGAAGATTTCAGCGCCAAGGTGGGCCAGGCCGGCTTTCTGGGCCTGACCTATCCAAAGGAATACGGCGGACACGGGCGAACCGCCTTTGAACGCTACGTGATGCTGGAGGAGGTGCTGGCCGCCGGCGCGCCGGTCTCGGCCCATTGGATCGCCGATCGGCAAAGCGGCCCGCTGATCCTGGAATTCGGCACGGAGGAGATGAAGCAACGCATCGTCCCGGCTATCGCCAAGGGCGAGGCGTTTTTCTGCATCGGCATGAGCGAGCCCGATTCCGGTTCCGACCTGGCCTCGATCCGCACCAAGGCCACCAAGGTCAATGGCGGCTGGCTGATCAACGGCACCAAGGTCTGGACCTCCGGCGCCCATCTGGTGCACTACATGATCGCCCTGGTGCGCACCAATCCGGAGGCCGAGAAAAAACACGACGGCATGTCGCAACTGCTGATCGACCTACGCGCCACGGACGGCATTTCCATCCGCCCCATCAAGAACATGGCGGGCGAGGAGCATTTCAACGAATGCGTCTTCCAGGATGCCTTCGTGCCCGAGGCCAATCTGATTGGCCGGGAAGGCGGCGGCTGGGGTCAGGTGATGGCGGAACTGGCCTTCGAACGCTCGGGCCCGGAACGCTATATGTCGTCCTACCAATTGATCTATGAATTGCTGAACGAGGTGTCCAAGGATACCACGCCCGCTGGGGCCGCCGCCGTGGGCCGTCTGGTGGCCCATCTGGCAACCTTGCGCAGTATGTCCATATCCGTCGCGGCCAAGCTGCAGGCGGGCGAGGACCCGGCCCTGGACGGCTCGGTGGTCAAGGAACTGGGCACCTTGTTCGAACAATCCATCCCCGCCATCGCCCATCGGGCCCTCGACGTGGAGCCCAGCCCCGATGGAGGTGGCGATTTTGGCCAGGTGCTGGCCTATGTCACCCAGGCCGCACCGTCATTTTCACTGCGCGGCGGCACCCGCGAAATTATCCGCGGCATCATTGCCCGGGGGCTGGGCCTGCGATGAGTGGTGATAGCGAACTGCGGACCATTCTGCACGATCAGGTCAACCGCCTGTTGGGCGACCAGATCGGCAAGGCTGAACTTGAGACGGCCGAGACCGGTGCCTCGCAACAGACGCTTTGGCAAACGATTGAGGAAAACGGCCTGCCAAGGGTGCTGGTGCCCGAGGACATAGGGGGCGTCGGCGGCGGTTGGGGCGAGGCCGAGGTGGTGATACGCGCCGCCGGCAAATTTCAGGCGCCCGTTCCTTTGGTGGAAAGCATCCTGGCCGGTTGGCTGTTGTCCCAGGCGGGCCTGGAGATGCCGGGCGGCATGTTATCCATCGGACCGGTGCGGCGGAATGAAGAGGTCAGCATCGAAAGGGAAGGTGGCCTTTTTCGGGTGACGGGCGAACTCAGCCGGGTCCCCTGGGGCCGCGTGGTGGAGCATCTGGTGGTGCATGGCCAATGTGACGGCGAACCCTATGTCGCCCTGGTGCCGGCCGCGGCCTGGCAGGTGCGGGCGGAGGACCGCAACATCGCCGCGGAGCCGCGCGACAACCTGGCCCTGGACGGCGTGGCCGTGGCCGCCGCGCCCCTATCTCCACATATGCAGGCAAGCATTGACCCTGAATGCCTGTTCGCCTTCGGCGCCATGGCCCGGGCCGGGCAGATTGCCGGCGCCCTGGAATCGATCCTGGAACAGACCGTGCAATACGCCAATGACCGCACCCAGTTCGGCAAACCGATCGGAAAATTCCAGGCCATCCAGCAGGAACTGGCGCGCATGGCCGGCGAGGTTGCGGCCGCCGGCGCGGCGGTGGAAGCCGCCAGCCAGGCGGCGGACAGGGCCTCGGAAAGGGGGGGCGGCGCCGGGTTCGAAATGGCCGTGGCCAAAATTCGCGCCTCGGAAGCCGCCTCCATCGTCGCTGGCATTACCCATCAAACCCATGGCGCCATTGGTTTTACCTATGAACACCGCCTGCATTTCGCCACCCGGCGGCTGTGGTCCTGGCGGGCCGAATTCGGCTCCGAGACGTACTGGGCGGAAGCCCTGGGCCGGGAGTTGGCCGGCAGGGGCGCACGCGCCCTTTGGCCCGACATGGTTGACCGCAACTAAGGACTTTTCATGACACATAAGATCAAGACCACCGTCGTCGGCTCCTACCCGGTGCCGGCCTGGCTGGCCGCCGCGCCGTCCGAACAGGCGCTGACCGATGCCACCCGCGTGGTCCTCCACACGCAAGAGCAGGCCGGCATCGATCTGGTCTGCGATGGGGAGATGTACCGTTTCGACGTCAACCATCCCGAAACCAACGGCATGATCGAATATTTCGTCCGGCCCATGGGCGGAATCCGCACCGAAGTAAATTTCTCGGAATTGCTGGACTACCGCAAACAAGAGGGCATGGGCTTCCGCCGCCGCCCGCCGGCGGTGGCCCATGGTCCCATCACGGGTGGCGGGCTGGATCTGCCCGGTGCCTGCGAGGCGGCCAAGGCCCTGACCGCCAAACCGTTGAAGTTCACCCTGACCGGGCCGCACATGCTGGCCAAGACCGTGGTCGACCACCACTACGGCGATGTGCGGCAGGTAGCGGACGCCGTCGCCGAGGCCCTGGCCGAACAGGTGCGCCATTGCCACGCGGACGTGGTGCAACTGGACGAGGCCAATTTGCCTGGTCACCCGGACGAATGGGAATGGGCGGCCGCTTCCATCAACAAGGTGCTGGACGCGCTGCCCCGGGGTACCAAGGGCGCGGTGCATCTGTGTTTCGGCAATTACGGCGGGCAGTCCATTCAATCGGGCAGTTGGGATAAATTGCTGGGCTATCTCAACGCCCTGCATGTGGATCACATTGTCATGGAAAACGCCCATCGCCCGGTGGAGGAGCTGGCCGCGTTCAAGGAGCTGCGGGCGGAGATCGGCATGGGCCTGGGCGTGGTGGATATCAAGCGCACGGATATTGAAAGCGCCGATGCCATCGCCCGGCAGCTGGAACGGGCGGGCGAACTGCTGGGCCCGGACCGGGTTAGCTATATCCATCCCGACTGCGGCTTCTGGATGCTGCCGCGCAATGTGGCGGACGGCAAGATCCGCGCCCTGGTGGCGGGCCGGAATTTATTCGAGGGATAGGATTTAGCATATGTACGGTCAGAGCGAATGGTTGGCGCAACGGGTGGAAACGGCCCTGGCGCCGGAACTGGCCATCTGCGATCCCCACCACCACCTGTGGGACCACCATGCCGCCTTTGCCTCCCGATACCTGTTGGATGAATTTCTAACCGATGCCAGCGGCGGCCACAATATCGTCGCCACCGTGTTCTTGGAATGCGAGGCCTTTTATCGTGCCGGGGGCGGGGAAGAGATGAAGCCGGTGGGCGAGATCGAGGCCGTCAACGGTATCGCCGCCATGAGCGCCTCGGGCCTGTACGGCAAGACCCGGGTCGCCGCGGCAATGGTCGGGTTCGCGGACCTGCGTCTTGGCGAGGCTGTGCAAGATGTTCTGGCCGCCGAGATTACGGCCGGCGGCGGACGCTTTCGCGGCATCCGCCATTCCTCGGCCCATGATCCCGATGACCGGGTCATCGGCGCCACCGGCACCAACCCCCAGGGCGATGTCTTCTCCGACCCCGCCTTCCGCCGGGGCTTTGCGCAACTGGCGCCGTTGGATTTGAGTTACGATTCCTGGCTCTACCACCCCCAGATCCCGGAACTGGCCGATCTGGCCCGGGCTTTCCCCGACACCGCAATCGTACTGGACCATGTGGGCGGCCCCCTGGGCATTGGCCCCTACAAGGGCCGGCGGGACGATGTTTTCGCTGCTTGGGCGCGGGAGATGACGACGCTGGCGGCCTGCGACAACGTGCATGTGAAACTGGGCGGCCTGGCCATGAAGCTGACCGGCTTTGGCCACCACAAGTTGGACCAGCCGCCGTCGTCCGAAACCCTGGCCGCCGCTTGGAAACCCTATCTGCTGCATTGCATTGAGGCCTTCGGGCCGGCGCGCTGCATGTTCGAAAGCAACTTCCCCGTGGACCGGGCGTCGTGTGCCTACACCACCCTGTGGAATGCCTTCAAGCATGTGACGGCGGATTTCAATGGGGCTGACAAGGCGGCCCTGTTCCACGACACCGCCACGCGTTTTTACCGGATCGAGGAAAACTAAGATGATTGATCTCTACACCTCTTCCACCCCCAACGGGCACAAGGCCTCGGTCACCTTGGAGGAGTTGGACCTGCCCTATGAAGTGCATGCCATAAACCTGGGCGAGGGCGATCAAAGGACCGAGAGCTTCCTGGCCATGAACCCCAACGGCCGCATCCCCGTCATCGTGGACCGGGAGGCCGATGACTTCGTGGTCTTCGAGACCGGCGCCATCATGGTCTATCTGGCGGAAAAGACCGGCCGCCTGCTGCCCGCGGATGTCAAGGGCCGTAGCGTGGTGATGCAATGGCTGATGTTTCAGATGGGCGGTGTCGGCCCCATGATGGGCCAGGCGAACGTATTCCACCGCTATTTCCCGAAAAAATTCCAGCCCGCCATCGACCGCTATCAAAACGAAACCCGCCGCCTGTTCGAAGTGCTGGACCGCGGCCTGGATGGCAAGGACTATCTGGCCGGGGACTATTCCATCGCCGATATCGCCAACTGGTGCTGGGTCCGGACCCACAAATGGTCTGGCGTGGAGGTCGACGGCCTGGCCAATTTGCAAGCCTGGATGGACCGCCTCGCCGCCCGCCCGGCCTGCCAAAAGGGCACCAAGATTCCTTTCCGCGAAAATAAGCCAGAAGGCAGCCAGGAAGAAATAGACAAAAAATTCGCCGAGAACGCCCTGAAAATGGTGACCCGATAATTCACTCGAACGCCGGCAAGTCCTCGGGCGTGGGCGCGTTCATCGCCGCCTTGCTGCGCAGGTTGAAGCGGGCGCTTTCTTCCAGGAATTGGTGCGGATTGATCACCACGTTGCCGTTCAGCAGATTAACCGCGCCGAAGGTGGGCGGTTCATGACAGCCCAGCATTACCTTGGTGGTGTGGTTGTAGACGAACTGGTGCAGGGTGGAAAACTGGCTGGACATGGGGATGCCCTGCCAACTGCCGTGCATGGGCCGGTGCAGATGGCCAAAGAACAGATGCCTGACCTTGCCGAAGATCATTTTGGCCAGGGTTTCGCCCCCTGCCAGGCGCAGGGGTGGGTGGTGCAGGAACAGAAAAATCTCGCCGCCCCCGCCTTCGCCCTCACCCCCGTTCTGGAATTGGGCCAGCCGATCCGATAGCCAGTCCAGACGCTGTTGACACAACAGCCCGTCTGTCTTGCCTTCATCCAGGCTGTCGAGCACGATGAAATGCTTGTCCTCCACCGTAAATGTGAACTGCACGAAGCCGTTGTCGTCCGTCGGGGCGGCGGGGAAGACCTCACGATAGGCCGCCCGCCGGTCGTGGTTGCCCAACAGCATGTAGTGCGGCGCATTGATGCTTGCGACGATCTCCTTGAGTGCGCGGTATTCTTCCACCGTGCCCCGGTTGACCAGATCGCCGGTCATCATGACGAAGGCGGTGTCGGGGAAGTCCTCGTTGATGCAGTCAATGGCGCTCTGCAAACGGCCGCGCGGCGACAGGCCATAAAGCGGCTGTTCGTCCGCCGTGATGTGCATATCGGTTATGTGGACGAAACGCATGCCGTGCCTTCACCTGGAAATGGGTCCCCCGCCGCCATTGTATGGCAAAGCGGCCACGCTCACCATCCTTCAGACGGGCCCTGACTTGCCAGGGCACCGGCCATGATCGTTCACGCCAACTGTTCGAATTCAGGCATGGCATCGGGTGGTATAACCGCGCCGGGGTGCTGGATAACCCGGGCGGCCAGACGATGCCCGGCCCTGGCGGCGGTGGCCGGGCCGGCCCCGCCCAGGCGGGCATGCAGATAGGCGGCATTAAAACTGTCGCCGGCGGCCGTAGTGTCGACAGCCGTGATGGCCGCCTCCGCTGCCAGGCTTTCGGCCTTGCCGTCCCATGCCACCAGGCAGCCATTGCCGCCGTCCTTGATGCAGACTTCGCCGGCACCCAGACCGGCGATCCGCCGCGCCGCCGCGGCCGCGTCCAGTTCGCCATGCAGGGCGCATTCATCCGCCAGACCGGGCAGGGCGATGTGGCAGCGCCGGTACATCTCGTCCATGGCGTCCCGCGCAGTTTGGCTGTCCGGCCAGCCCCGGGGCCGGTAATTGCTGTCAAAGGCGATGCGGGCCCCCGCCGCCCTGGCCCGGTCCAGGGCGTCCAGCAATCTCTCCCGGTGCTCCGCCGTTAGGATCGACAGTGTAATGCCGGAAAGATAGATCATTTGGTAGCCCGCCAAGGCCGCCAGCAAACGTTCGCCATGTGCGCCCGCCAACATCTCGCGGGCCGCTGATGCGCCGCGCCAATAGTGGAAGCTGCGTTCCCCCGCCTGATCCGTGCGGATGGTGTAGAGGCCGGGCAGGCGGCCGGGCAGACGCGCCACCAGGCCGGTGCCCAGGCCTTCCCGTTGCCAAAAGGCCTCCATCTCGTCCGAATAGGGATCGTCGCCCAGTGCCGTCAGGTAATCGACGGCCGGGCCGCTGTTGGCCGACAACCGCGCCAGATAGACCGCCGTGTTCAAGGTGTCGCCGCCATAACGCAATGCCATGCTGCTGTTGGGCCCGGCGCTCAACTCGATCATACATTCGCCGATCGCGGCGATTTTCATCTCGTCCGTCATGCGGGCCGGATTATAGTGTCGGGTGAAGAGGCAGGCAATCAGGTAGCAAGTAATTGGGTGGTTGGAAATGGATTTGCAAACGATTGAAGAGGTGATGGATCTGGCCCCGGTGATCCCTGTGCTGACCATTGAAAATATTGCTCACGCCGTGCCCCTGGCCAGTGCTCTGGTGCGGGGCGGCCTGCGGGCGATCGAGATTACCTTGCGCACCGAGGCCGCCCTGGACGCCATCAGCGCCATTGCCCGCGCGGTGCCCGGCGCGGTGCCCGGTGTCGGCACGGTTATCGGGGCCGACGACCTGAGCCTGGCCCAGGCGGCCGGTGCCCGGTTCGCGGTATCGCCGGGGTATGCGGCCGATCTTGTGGCCGCCGCCGCCGATCTGGGTCTGCCCTACCTGCCCGGTATCGCCACCGCATCGGAAGCCATGGCCGCCCAGCGGGCCGGTTTGCGCTGTTTGAAGTTCTTTCCGGCCGAGGCCATGGGCGGGGCAAAAACCCTGGCCGCCCTTGCCGGGCCTTATCCCAGCCTTATCTTCTGTCCCAC
>JAYGEA010000249.1:0-12480 GCA_046582635.1 Alphaproteobacteria bacterium | reverse complement strand
AAGGGAGAGAACAAAATGCTTCGCATCATGCCCATCAAGCAAAAAAGACGGAAGAAAATGACGCCTAAGCCGGATAAACTGTAACCTATGTCATGACCAAAAACTGTTACCCATGTCGAGACGCGGTCAGCACGGCGATTTTAATCAGAATTGAAATGCTCTAACCCAGCGGCTCCCATGTTGTGTCCGGGTCCATGGGATAGACCGGGCGGGGCAGGTTTTTCCAGTTGAAGCGCGAGAGGATGGGCGAGGTCAGGCCGGCGGTGTCCACTTCGTAGACCTGTTCAGGGGCGAACCAGGGCGCGAAGCCGGCGCGGAAATGGCCCCGCGATTTGACGCAGACCGTGTGCGCCTGGGCGATATCCAGGCCGAACATCTCGAAAAACACCGGGTCGGCGGTTTGGTTGCGGGCTGAGATGACGATCACCGTGATGCCGCCAATTTGCAAGGCCGCGCAAGGACCCAGTTTGAGCTGGCGGTTCTTGTAGATACCCAAACGGCCGGCCACGTTACCGTCATGCAGCTTTAAAACCGTTGCCCTCGCTTCGAAGCGCTTGGAGAATTCCGTGTCGCCGGTGCGGTTGAAGACAGCGTCAAATTCAGCCCCTTCGCCCAGGCCGTGCGCCTCCGCCGCCAGTTCCTTGTCAAAGAAGGCGCCGAAATAGACGTCCTTGGCATCGGCTTCCGCCAGGGCCGCCAACAGCCAGGTGGTGCGGCCCTCGCCGCCGCCGCCCGGATTATCGCCCGCATCGGAAAAGATCACCGGGGCGCGGTCGTCCCTCGCTGCGATGGCCACGGCGGTGTTGATGGCGGTCATATCGCGGGTGAAGGCGGCGCGGTTGTTCCAGGCTCGGGTGGCGATTTCGTTCGCCAACAGGGCCGCCTTGGCGGCATCCCCGCGCGCGGTGACGACGACGGACAGGCCGTTCTTGGCGCTGTCCGAGAAAGCGAAATTGCCGAACACCGAGACATTGACGATTTCGCCCGCTTCCTCCCTGCTCCGCCGCAAGCCATAATCGATCAGCTCGCCATAGGGGCCCGCCGCCGTCAGCAATGTGGTGGAGGGCGGCACCAGGGGCAGGCGCACCATATGCTGGGCGGGCGCCATGCCGGCGAACATCCGGCGCATCAACATCGCCGCTTCCTCGCCGCGCTGGACTTGATCCACATGCGGGTTGGTCTGATAGCCGATGATGGCGTCGGTCGCCCCGACCATTGCCTGGGACAGATTGGCGTGCAGGTCCAGGGTCGCGATCACCGCCACATCGCCGCCGACCGCATCCCGGATGGCCGCCATTAAGGTGCCGTCGGGGTCACCGTCGTCGGTCGCCACCATGGCGCCGTGATTGGCGATATAGACACCGTCCAGGGGTCCCGCCGCCGCCAGCCCGGTGACGATCTCAGCGACGCAGGCGCGAAAGAAGTCGCCTTCGATGGGCCCCCACGGCGGACTACCGGTCAACAGCAGCGGCACCGGCTGCCAGGCGCCGGTGGCGTCCATGGCCTGGACGAAGGCGGCCATCTCGCGCGGCAGGATGGAGACCGGCCGGCGCGCCTCGCGCACCATCTCATCGCCCCTGATATACAAGGCCGCGCGGAAATCGGCTTCCGTGGTGATGGGGGAAAAGGCATTGCTTTCCAGGATCACCCCGCACAAGGCGACCCGTTTTGTTTGTTCAGACATTCACTGCTGTCCCTATTTTCATGCTTGTTCTTGCGCTTATTCTCGAGGGGAGCGCTTGGCCAGGATCCGCTGTAAGGTGCGCCGGTGCATGTTCAGGCGCCGGGCGGTCTCCGACACATTGCGGTCGCACAGTTCATAGACCCGCTGAATATGCTCCCACCGCACCCGGTCGGCGGACATGGGTTTTTCCGGCGGGGCCGGGTGCTCGCCGTCCTCGGCCAGCAGGGCGGCTTCGATGGCGTCGGCATCGGCCGGCTTGGCCAGATAGTCCACCGCGCCCAGCTTGACCGCCGCCACGGCGGTGGCGATATTGCCATAACCGGTCAGCATAACGATGCGGCCGTGGGGCCGGATCTCGCGCAAGGCGCCGACCACGTCCAGGCCGCTGCCATCTTCCAGGCGCAAATCGATCACTGCGTATTCGGGCGCGACCGTCCGGGCCTGTTCGATCGCCTCCCGCACCGAGGCGGCGGTGCTGACGCTAAAGCCGCGCCGTTCCATGGCCGTGGCCAGGCGCTGCAGCCAGATTTTGTCATCGTCAACCAGCAGCAGCGTCCGCGCGCCTTCCGGCCCGCCGTCCCGCTCACCGTCCTGTCCATGGGCGTCATTCGACGTCATCAATCCCGCTCTCCCCCATATTGGTTTTCCGGCTGGTTCTCGGTTTCGCTTTCGGCAAGGTCTATTATGTGCCTTGGCCAGCGAATGACAACCGTCGCGCCCTGGCCCTGTTTATGGTTGAAAAAATGCAGACTTGCTCCGGTACGTTCCAGCAACGTCTTGGATATGAACACGCCCAGGCCCATGCGGCCGGCGCCGGGCCGGGTCGAAATATAGGGATCGCCCAGCAAGTCAAGAATATTGGCGGCGAACCCCGGACCATCGTCACTAATGGATAGCTCCACCAGGGTCTCATCCCAGGTAAAGGACAGGTCCACATGGCTGGCGGCGAAGTCGGTGGCGTTCTCGATCAAATTGCCCAGGCCCTGGATCAGTTCGGGACTGCGGCGCACCAGCGGCGCCGGGGTCGTTGCCTTGCCCAATAGCCGTATGGCGATGTCATCGTTGCCATACTGATCCGCGGCGTCATTGATCAAGGCGTCGAAGGGCAGGCGCGAAACCGCCGGATCGGCACCACCCGACGGATTGCGGGCCAATTGGGCCAGAATGTCGCGGCAGCGCGCCACCTCGCCATCCAATATTTCCAATTCCGCGTGGACCCTCTCCCTCGCCGGCTGGTCGTGCAAAAGCTCCTTGGCGATCAGGGCGATGGTGCCCAGCGGGGTGCCCAATTCATGGGCGGCGGCTGCTGCCAGGCTGCCCATGGCGGACATCTGCCGCTCCTTGGCCAAGGTCTCCTGGGTCGCGGCCAGGGCATCGGACATGCGCCGGGCCTCTTCCGCCACGCGCCAAGCATAGAACATCAAAAACGCGGTCCCCACCACCAGGGACAACCAAATCCCCGCCGCATATAACGGCGGCAAGGTGAAGCCGGGCGACGGCCAGGGCAGGGGCAGATGAAAAAATGACAGCACCGAGACGCAGGCCAGGGCCAACAGGCCCAGATAGATGGTGCTGCGCCGGCTCAGGATTGTGGCCGATATCGTCACCGGTATTAGGAATAGCAAGGCAAAGGGATTATCCAGACCACCGGTCAGATATAACAAGACCGCCAATTGAGCGATGTCAAAGGCCAGATAACCCGCCGCCGCCCCGTCACGATGCCAATGGCTTAACCCAGGCCGGGCGATGATCGAAAGATTTACCACGGCGGAGGCGCCGATGGCCCCGATGGCGGGGATCATGGGCAATTCGAATTCCAGGAATGCGTCAACCACCAAAAGCGCCAGCAACTGACCGGCGATGGCCAGCCAGCGGATCAACAGCAGGGTTCGCACCCGCACCTGACCCATTGCCAGGTGGCTCATTCCCGGGGGGGTTATGGGGCTTAATGCGTTCATGAAACTAACATTTTGAAAGCCCTGTCAGGGCGCAATCCCGGCCGCCAGATGCAGCAGGGTTTCATCGCCGCCCGGGGGTGCCATCAGGCCCAGGCCCAGGGGACAATGGTCCAGGCTGGCCAGGGGAAGATTGATCTGCGGGCAACCGGACAGGCCGGCGACGCAGGTCAAGCCCATGGCGCGCCAGCGGAAATCATCCAACTCCGGCTCCGGCGTCTCGCACAAAGGCGCGATGCCCGGCGCCGTCGGCAAACACAAGATGCCGTCATCGCCCAAAAGATCGCGCAGACCTTGGCGGACCCTATCACGCACCGCCCGGCCTTCCCCCTCGGCCTCTGCTGAAATCTTGGCGGCGGCGGCAAAGCGGTCGGCCACGCCGGGGCCGAAATTTGGCTGTACCCGTTCAATCCAGGCACCGTGGGCGCGCCAAATATCGGCCATCTGCAAGGCGCGGAAATGCGGCATCCATTGATCCGGCCCGGCCTCGCTAATGTGGATCTCTTCACGCTTTTCGAAATGTTCGGCAACCTGATCGACCGCGGCGGCCAAGGCCGCCGCCGCCCTGTCCGGCAGCAGGGCAAAGCAGTCGCGGGCCACCAGCAGCCGGCGGGGTTTTGACGGGGCCGTGGCGTCGGGCAGCAACACCCGGCCGATTTTTTCCATCAGCGCGCCGCCGCGCGTGAACCACCCGATGGTGTCGAAGCATGGTGCCAGGGGATGCACGCCATCCACGGGAATGCGGTCCTGGGTGGTGCGAATGCCGTGAATGCCGCAAAACCCCGCCGGCATCCGGACCGAGCCGCCGGTGTCCGAGCCCAGGGCGAAATCCACCAAGCCGCCGGCCACCGCTGCCGCCGAGCCCGACGACGAGCCGCCGGGAATACGGCCCCGTGCATTGACGTTGACCGGGGTGCCGTAATGGGCGTTCTGCCCGGTGATGGAAAAGGCCATCTCGTCGGTCTGCGCCTTGGCCACCATGCGGCCCCCCGCCGCCAACAATTTGGTGACGGCGGAGGCGGTCGCCGTGGCGGCACGGTGGCTGGCCAGCCAGTCGGGACTGCCCGCGCCGGTGACATGACCGGCGACATCGTACAGATCCTTGACGGCGAAGTTCAGTCCCGACAGAGATCCATTCCCGGTTGGCGCCAAGGCCACTGTATCGTGTTTGATATATGCGCCCAGATTATCCGTCATACCCTCACCTTTTCTTGAAGCTCGCTTGTGATGCCCATCACTTTCGTTCTGATCATATCCTACCCATCTTCTATCAGCACGAAAGGATAGTTCGATGATTGAATTGGGCACCAATGCCGTCTCTTCCGCTTGGTTCTGGTGGTGTCACATCGCGGATGTCGTCCTATTGTGGAATCCCTATGGCGCTTTCTTTACCGTGGGGATCATGCTGACCCTCGTCGGTGTTGGCATAAAACGCATCAGGGGTGACGATTAGCGCCTTTCCAAGTTTGCCTCGAATTGCCCAGCCAGCCCGCTAATTGCAAAAGCGCTGGCGCTTTCAGCGCCTTTCCCTGTATTCAGGGCGCATGGAAAACACCCCATTTCAGGACCAGTTCATGATCGGCGGCCGGCCGGTCGGCGGCGGCGCGCCGTGTCTGTTTATCGCCGAGGCGGGGGTAGCCCATTTCGGCGACATGGATCTGGCTATCCAGTTGGTCGAACTGGCGGCGGAGGCTGGCGCGGACGTCTTCAAGACGCAGGTGTTCGACGTGGATCAGTTGATCGCCGCCGAAATGCCCGAATGGCGCGACCGTCTGCGCCCCCGCAACCTGTCCCTGGCGCAATTCAAGGAGCTGAAGACCCTTTGCGATGAACGGGGCCTGCTGTTCATGGCCACGGCCCATAATGAAAGCCGCATTCCCTGGCTGGAGGAACTGGACGTTCCCGCCATCAAGGTCGGCTCGGGCGAGCGGGGCAATCCCGGCTTTCTGACCCGCCTGGCGGAGATGGGCCGGCCCATGGTGGTCTCCACCGGCATGCATGATGAAAGCGACGTGGCCGAGGCCTTGGCGGCCTGCGCCAAGGGTGGTTGCGACCGGGTGGCGCTGTTGCATTGCATTACCGCCTATCCGACACCGGATGATCAGGTAAACCTCATGGCCATGGACCGCCTGGCGGAAATGTTCGACGGCCCCGTCGGCTATTCCGACCATACCCAGGACCATCTGGCGATCCTGGCCGCCGTGGCCAGGGGTGCCGAGGTGGTGGAAAAACACATCACAATTTTGCGCGACGTGCCCAACGCCCAGGATTGGAAGGTTTCCGCCGGGCCGGAGGATCTGGGCGAACTGATCGCCAACATCCGCCGCCTGGAAGCCGTCCTGGGCCATGGCCGCAAGGAGCCGGGCCCGGCGGAACGGGAAGGCCAGGTCTGGGCCACCAAGTCCGTGGTGGCGGTGCATGATCTGGCCGCCGGTACTGTCCTGGCGGCGGGCGATCTGATCACCAAACGGCCCGGCAGCGGCATCCCCGCCAATCAATTGGCGACGGTGATCGGCCGGACCCTGGCAAAAGCGGTCGCGGCGGATACCTTGCTGCAATTGGATGATCTGGTGGACGATCTGTCGGATGATACGGCATGACGGCCAAAAAGATCTGCGTCTGGTCCGGCAAGCGCGGCGGCTTTGGCGCCCTGACCCCGACCATGCGGGCGATCCAGGAACACGGGGGTCTGGAACTGGCCCTGGTGGTCACCGACCAGCATCTCTATGACCAGTTCGGCCGGACGATCCGGGAGGTCGCGGGGCAGTTTCCCATCGCCGCGTCAATCGACATGGAACAAGGCGGCGACAGCAACGAGGACCGGGCCCGCGCCGTGGGCCTGTGCCTGCAACGCGCGGTGGATGTGCTGGCGGAGCTGAAACCGGATATATTGTTGGTGATCGGTGATCGGGGCGAGGTTTTCGCGGCCTGCATCGCGGCCCATAACATGCGCATCGCTATCGCCCACGTGCAGGGCGGCGATCTGTCCGGCAGTCTGGATGAACCGGTGCGCCATGCCATCACCAAACTGTCCCATATCCATTTCCCCTCCACCGAGCAGTCCGCCGAACGCATCGCCAAGATGGGTGAAGAGCCCTGGCGCATCCATGTGGCGGGCGATACCCATATCGATCAGATCCTGTTGGGCCGGGCGACGGCCGAGGACGAGCTGCGCCAACGTTACGAGCTGCCCCTGGGCCAGCCGTTCATCCTGGTGCTGCAGCATTCGGACTCGACCACCCCCCATAACTCCGCCGCCCAGATCGCCGCCACCCTGGCCGGGGTCCAAACCCTGGGCCTGCGCACCATGCTGGTTTATCCCTGTTCCGATCAGGGCTACCAGGGCATCATCGCCGGGCTGGAAGCCGCCCGTGGCGGGCCGGGCATATCGGTGCACCAGAATATTCCCGCGCCTGACTTCATCGGCCTGCAAAAGATCGCCGCCGCCCTGGTGGGCAATTCTTCCGCCGGCCTGATCGAGGCGCCCTATTTCGGCCTGGGCGCCATCAACGTGGGCGACCGCCAGATCGGCCGGGAACGGGCCGCCAATGTCATCGACGTGCCCTATGAGGCGGCAGCGGTGGCGGGCGCCCTTGAAAAGGCCCTGCACGACGTTGATTTCCGCGCCGCCATGGGCGCAACGCCGCCGCCATTTGGCGACGGCACGGCGTTTCGCCATATTACCGAGACCCTGGCCGGGGTGGAGGTGGATGGGCGGATGCTGAACAAGCGCATGAGTTACTGATGCCGCGCCCAGGCCTGCTTTATTACCGTCTGCTGAACTGGCAGCCGGAAAACCGGGCTCTGGCGGCTGATGCTTTCGAGGTCCTGGAGCTGGACAATCCCGATCACGACACGGACGAAATATTGGCAGAAATTCAGGCCTGTTGCGCGCCCCTGGGTTTCTATTTCGGAACAGAAAAGATGGACCGTTGCCCGAATTTGCGCGCCATCGTCACCAACACTACCGGCGTGCCTCATATCGACATGGCGGCGGCGGCGGCGCGGGACATTGCCGTTTTTTCATTGAAGGACGAACAGGCCTTTCTCGATACCATCACGCCCACGGCGGAACATGCCTGGGGCCTGCTGCTGGCCCTGTTGCGGCGCACGCCGTGGTGTTTCGACGACATCAAGGCCGGCCGCTGGAACCGCTTCGACTGGGGCGCGCCCGCCATGCTGTCGCGCATGAAGCTGGGCATTATCGGTTATGGCCGCCTGGGCCGCCGCGTTGCCCGTTATGGCGCGGCGTTCGACATGGCCGTGCGGTACCATGACCGCTTCGTCGATGCGGATGGGGTGACGGAGCGTGCGGATACACTGGAAGACCTGGTCGCATGGGCTGATGTTGTCAGTCTGCACGTACCTAGTCTGCCTGAAACTCAGGGCCTGATCAGCGCAAAGGTCATCGCTCGTTTTAAGCCGGGCAGTCTGTTTATCAATACCGCGCGGGCCGAACTGGTGGACGAGGCGGCATTGTTGTCGGCGCTTCGGAACGGCGCAATCGCCGGCTATGGCGCCGATGTGCTGGAGGGTGAATTCGGCCTGGACTTCAAGGCTGATGAACATCCCCTGGTGCTCCATGCCCAAACCAACGACAATGTGCTGTTGACGCCGCACATTGCCGGCTCCACCCAGGATGCCTGGCGGGAAACCCAAGCCAGGGTGATCGAAATGGCCATCGCGCATTTCAAGGATTGGACACCATGAATATCATTCCCGGCGCCGTTTGGGGCCTGATCCCGGCCCGCGGCGGCTCCAAATCCATACCCATGAAGAATTTAACGCCGTTCGTGGACCGGCCATTGATTGATTTTCAAATTCTGGCGGCCAGAAGCGCGGGCATCTTCGGACGCCTGATCTGCAGCACGGACCATCAGGCCATCGCCGCCCGTTGCGAGACCTTGGGGGTCGAGGTGCATCCCCGGCCCGGACATCTGGGGGCCGACGAAACCCCCATCGTCGATGTCATTGCCGATCTGCTGGAGGATATTGACGAGCGCGAGGGCGCGGTGCCCGAATGTATAGCGTTGTTGCAGCCAACCTCACCCTTTCTGCTGCCGGATCATATTCGCTGGACCGTGAACGCCTTGCTGGCGGACGGCGCCGCCGGATCGGCGCAGACCGTGGTGCCCTGTCCCCATAATCATCACGCCCTCAATCAGCGGGTGATCGAGGACGGCACCGTCAACTTCAGATTCCCCGAAGAGCGCGCCATCGCCCACAACAAACAATCCAAACCGAAACACTATTTATTCGGTAATTTGCTGGTGTTTCGCAGCCAGGCCGCCATGGCTCAGCAGAGCCTTTTCGCCACGCCATCCATCCCCATTGAAATTCCCTTTCCCCAGGGATTTGACCTGGATGCCCCGGACGATGTGAAATTGGGTCAGGCGCTGTTGGCGGCGGGCCTGGCGGAATTATCGAATTCTTAATATTTTTCCTTGAAATTTGTCCAAATAGGTACAACTTTTTTTGGATGGTCTGTCAATTTACGAATATCCTGGAGATTTGAGGGCCGTAACTGATGTTTGGATTGCACCCGGACAGGTGAAAATGGCAGTTAGCAATGGTTGAAACCAAAGGCAAATCCGTTTTAAGCCGACGCCAAGCGCTGGCCCGCCTGGGTCTGGCCGCCGTCGTGGTCTATGCCGCGCCGACGATAACCCATATTGACGGCGCCGCACTCGCCAGGAGAAAGGGACGGCCGTCAGTGATTTGTCCCGGCGGCAGTTGCGGCGGCGGCAAGGGCCGCCACAGCAGGAACCGCCACGACAGACGCCGCCGCGGTAAAGGCAAGGGCAAAGGCTGACGCTGTCTGGCGCCCCCGATAGCCAAATGACGGCCGCGGATATTGTTCTGGCCGGGCCCCGCCATGGCATCACCATTTCAGGCGCACAACAAATATCATCTCTGTTATTTCAATTGATACCCGTCTGGCCCCGGCTGCCGGCGACGGCGGCGCGGCATGGGTCCACCATATCGGTGCATGAAAACAGGGGCCATTGGCGCATTTCGACGGCGCAATTCGAACTTGAGGAATATGACCTCGACGATGGTTACATGGCCGCCAATGCCCTGATCGGCGCCCTCATCGCGGCCTACGTGGCCCAGGGCGATGGCTTGGTATTGATCCATGCCGGCGCAACCGTGCACGGCGGCGGCCTGGTGCTGTTTTTGGGTGATAATTTAAGCGGAAAAAGCACCTTCGCCACCGTTTTGGCGGCCAGGGGGCGGCGGTTTTTCGCCGATGACCGTCTGGTGCTGGACCTTGCCGCCAACCTGCCCGCCAGCCCGCCTATTGGCCGTTCCCTGGCCATTGCACCGAAACTGCGCCTGCCCCTGCCGTCAGAGGCCGACGCGGCCTATGGCGAATTTGTCGACGGCAACAGCGTCCTGACCTGGCCGCGGATGGCCGTGTTGCATTTGGGCCAGGATAAAGCGGCCGGTTTTGGCGAGACCTTGCCCGTGAAGGCCATCGTCCAGCTCCGGCGGCGCCATCACGATGGCCAGCCGGTTCTGGCACCCGTACCGCAACCGGCCATGGTCAGGATGTTGCTGGAGCAACTGTTCGCGCCCCATTTGAGCCAACGGGATGAATTGTCGGCCTGCGCGAAACTGGCCGGGTCGGCGGCGTTATGGCAGTTAGACTACGCCTCCGCCTTTGCGGCGGCGGATATGGTCATCAGCCATTTCGGCGGCGCTGCAAAGCCATGAGCAGCCATCGCCGCTACCGCCGCAGTCCCGGCATCAACGAGACCCCGGTGGAGGACGAAATGTTCCTGATCGCCGATGATAGCGGCGATATTTATCATCTGGACCGACTGGCCATGTCCATTTGGCGGACCCTGGAACAGTCTAATACCGAGGCTGAGTTGGTGGCGCTGTTCTCCTAGGCCTTTCCGGAAACCACCGCCATGACCCTGCGGCGGGATCTTCGCGCCGCCCTGATCAAGCTGCAAGCGGGCGGCTTGATCGAACTCTGCGATTGAGCTTGCGGCAGACCGTGCTAGTTTGCCCCGTTCTCTATATTTTCCCGATATTTTCGTTTGATTGGAGTGCGACATGACCCGCATGACTGGCGGCCAGGCCCTGGTGAAATCCATTACCGCCCACGGCGTCGATACCATTTTCGGCCTGCCCGGCGTGCAGCTGGATTGGTTCTTCAATGCCCTGCACGATGAAGGCAACAACATCCGGGTCATCAACAGCCGCCACGAACAGGGCGTCGCCTACATGGCGCATGGCTATGCCCAGTCCACCGGCAAGGTCGGCGCCTTTGCCGTGGTGCCGGGGCCGGGCGTCTTGAACACCACGGCGGCGTTGAGCGCATCGTTGGCGGCCAACGTGCCCGTGCTTTGCGTGACCGGGCAAATTCCATCCGGCTATATTGGCCGGGGCCATGGCCAGTTGCACGAAATCCCCGATCAATTGTCCATTCTGCGCGGCCTGACCAAATGGGCCGACCGGATCGACCATCCCACCGACGCGCCGGGCAAGGTGGCCGAGGCGTTCCGCCAGCTGCGCACCGGCCGGCCGCAACCGGTCGCCATCGAAATGCCCCTGGACCAGTTGGCCAAAAGCTGCAACGTGGATGTGCCCCCCGCCGCCACGGCATACACCCGCCCGGCGGTGGACGAGGATGCGGTGGCGGCGGCCGCGGCCCTGCTGGCGAATGCCAAGGCGCCGATGATCTTTGTCGGCAGCGGCGCCGTGAATTGCGGCGAGGCGGTCAAGGAGTTGGCCGAGATGCTGCAGGCGCCGGTGATCGGCAACCGCACGGGCCGGGGCATTCTGTCGAACCGGCATTATTTGTCGCTGACTCAGTTCGCCGGGCATCGTCTCTGGGCCAAGGCCGATGTGGTTCTGGCCGTGGGCAGCCGCCTGCAACAGCCGCGCATGAGCTGGGGCACCGACGATGATCTGAAGATTATTCATGTGGATATCGACCCGGTGGAAATCCAGCGTATCGGCGGCGCGGATGTGGAAATTGTCGGCGATGCCCAGGATATCGTTCCCGCCCTGGTCAATGCGGTGGCCGGCAAGGCCCCGGCGCGTGCCTCCCGCGACGACGAGTTGAACGGCGTGAAGGCCGACGTGCACGCCATGCTGGAAGACAAGCTGGCGCCGCAAATGTCCTGGATCAAAGTGCTGCGCGAGGCCCTGGACGACGACGGCATCTATGTGGATGAGCTGACCCAGGTCGGCTATGTCTCCCGCGTCGCCATGCCGATTTATCATCCCCGTACTTTCCTCACCTCGGGCTTTCAGGGCACTTTGGGCTCCGGCCTGGCTACCGCCATCGGCGCCAAAATCGCCCATCCGGACAAACAGGTGCTGTCCATCAACGGCGACGGCGGCTTTATGTATAACGTTCAGGAACTGGCCACGGCGGTGAAGTATAACGTGGCGCTGGTAGCCATTGTCTTTGCCGACGGGGCCTATGGCAACGTCCGGCGCATGCAGCAGAACCTCTATGACAACCGCACCATTGCCTCCGACCTGACCAACCCGGATTTCGTCGCCTTGGCGGAAAGTTTCGGTTGCGCCGCCTATCGCGCCGAGACGCCCGAACAGCTGGCCAAGACCCTGCCCGAGGCGTTCAAGCAATCCGTGCCGACGGTGATCGAAGTGCCGTTCCCCCCCACGCCCGACCCCTGGTCGGTGATCATCCCGCCGCGCAACAGGGGCCTTTAAAACTTGATTGAAATCGCCGTGCTGACCGCGTCTCGACATGGGTAACAGTTTTTGGTCATGACATAGGTTACAGTTTATCCGGCTTAGGCGTCATTTTCTTCCGTCTTTTTTGCTTGATGGGCATGATGCGAAGCATTTTGTTCT
>JAYGEA010000236.1:0-5567 GCA_046582635.1 Alphaproteobacteria bacterium | reverse complement strand
CCGCACCAGGCCCACCAAGGACCACTGGGATGTATCAACTGTCATCTCTCGCCAGCTCCCTGCTTTTTTCCAGGTCTATCATGCCCGCTTTTTGTCTGCCCTGCCAAGGCTGTTGCACGGGGTTCGGTATTGAGGCTTAGTTGTGGCATGAACATTGAACTTTATCTGGCCTTTTGCCTGGCCACGGCGGTCCTGATCCTGATGCCGGGGCCCATCGTCACCCTGGTGATTGCGCAATCCCTGCGCCACGGCACGACGACCGGTCTGGCCACCGTGGCCGGCTCCTCCATCGGCAATGCCCTGCTGGTGGCCGCCGGCGCCCTGGGCCTTTCAACCGCATTCATCTTGCTGGCGGAGCTGTTTGACATCATCCGCTGGCTGGGCGCGGGCTATTTGATCTGGCTGGGTATCAAGGAATGGCGTTCCCGCAGTGCCGATGGGCGCGCTGATTTGGACGCAGCGCAAGCCGGCACGCCGCGCACCAAGCGGGCGGTGTTCTGGCAAGGCATCGTGGTCGCCATCACCAACCCCAAGACCATCCTGTTCTATGCCGCCTTTTTCCCCCAGTTCATCGATACAGCCGCGCCCCTGGCACCGCAATTGGTGTTGATGAGCGTTACCTTCGTGGTCATCGCCGCGACTTTTGATAGCGGCTATGCCCTGTTGGCCGGCCGAATGCGCGGCCCCTTGGCCGGCGCCGGGCGGGCCAGGATCCGCAGCCGGATTACCGGTGGATTATTGATCGGCACGGGCATTGGCCTTGCCCTTGCGCGGCGCTGAGGGAGTGGAGATGCAATACGACTACATCGTGATCGGTTCGGGCTCGGGCGGCGCGGCGGTGGCGGGGCGGCTGTTGGAAGATGGCAAAACCACGGTCTGTCTGCTGGAAGCGGGCGGCAAGGACCACCATCCCTTCATCCATATTCCGGTGCTGTTTCCCCATCTGCTGACCAACCCCAAGACCACCTGGCTGCGTAAATCCGAACCCGTGCCGGGGCTGAATGGCCGGCCTATTTTCTTTCCCTCGGGCAAGGTGCTGGGCGGCTCTTCGTCAATCAACGGCATGCTGTATATCCGCGGCCAGGCCCAGGACTATGACGATTGGCGCGATGGGGGCAACGACGGCTGGGGCTGGGATGATGTGCTGCCCCATTATATCGCCATGGAAGATCACGCCCATGGCGGCAACGAGTCCCATGGTGTCGGTGGGCCCATCGCCGTGACGAATACCGAGTTGAGCAACGCTTCGTCCAGCAAATTTCTCGACGCGGCGGTGGCGGCTGGTATTCCCCGCATCCCCGACCTGAACACCGGCGACCAGTTCGGCATTTCGACGGTGCAGGGCACGATCCGCAAGGGCCGGCGCAATTCTACCGCCGTCGGTTACCTCAAGGATGCCAAGCGGCGCGCCAATCTTACCGTGCGCACCGGGGCCAATGTCAGGCGCATCGTCCTTGACGGCACGCGGGCCAGCGGCGTTGAATATGTGGATGCGGTCGGCACGACCGTGACGCTCCAGGCGGGGCGGGAAATCATCCTCTCGGCCAGCGCGGTCGGCTCGCCCCAGGTGCTGTTGCAGTCTGGCATTGGCGACAGCGCGGAACTTAAAGACGCCGGCATCGAACCCACGCATCATTTGCCGGGCGTGGGAAAAAATCTGCACGACCATCTGTTCATCCATATGCAGCCCCGTTTGAAACCGGACCATCCCACCCTGAACCAGATGCTGTGCAACAAGCCGCGCATGGGTCTGGAATTGCTCCGCTATGGTCTGACCCGCAAGGGCGCCTTCGGGCTGACCAGCACCGAGATTTGCGGCTTTTTGGATTCCCGCGAAAGCGGCGGCCGGCCCGATATTCAGATCAACTACCGCCCCTTCAGTTTCGATTACTCCGCCCAGGGCGGATTTATCTTCCATCCCTTTCCAGGCGGCACCGCATCGATTTGCTACACCCGCCCGAAAAGCCGGGGCGATGTGCGCCTGGTTCGCGACAATGGCGGTGGGGGCGGCGCTACGCGGCTGGCGATCCAGCCCAACTACCTGGATCATGACGATGACGTCCAGGGCATGCTGCATGGCTACAAGATCCTGCGCAAGATCATCCATACCGCGCCGTTCGCGGACTGGCTGGAAGGTGAACACGGCCCCGGCGCGGCGGCGCAAAGTGATGACGAGATCATCGAACACATCCGCGGCCACGCCTCGACCATTTATCACCCGGTCGGCACTTGCAAAATGGGCAACGATGACATGGCGGTGGTCGACGACCGCCTGCGGGTTCGGGGCCTGTCGGGCCTGCGCATCGCCGATGCTTCCATCATGCCGGTGATCACGTCGGGCAACACCAATGCACCGTCCATCATGGTCGGCGAAAAATGCGCCGCCATGATCTTGAGCGAGCGTAACCGCTAGACGGAGCCCAGTTTTGACTTCTGTGTAAAGGTTTGACTTCCCCATGACCCAGGCGTTCTCCAACATCCGTATTCTCGATTTCACCCAGGTCCTGGCCGGGCCGTTCGCGGCCCAGCAATTGTCCCTGTTGGGGGCCGAAGTCATCAAGGTGGAACAGCCCGGTGCCGGCGATCAAATGCGCACCCTGGTTTGCAGTGACGAGATGCGGGCCAGGGGCCTGTCGCCCAGTTACCTGATGTGCAACGTCAACAAGCGCGGCATCACCCTTAATCTGAAATCAACCGAGGCCAAGGACATCATCACCCGCCTGATCCGCGGCAGCGACGTGGTGATGGAAAACTTCAAGGCCGGGCAGATGGATCGCCTTGGCTTCGGCTATGACTTCGCGAAGGCCATTCGGCCGGACATCATTTATTGCTCCATCTCCGGCTATGGCCAAACCGGCCCCAAGGCCGGCGTGCCCGCCTATGACGGCGCCATTCAGGCCGCCTCGGGCATGATGAACGTCAACGGCCATCCCGAAACCGGGCCCACGCGGGCGGCCTTTTTCCCGGTCGATATGTCCACCGGGTTGACGGCGGCCCTGGCCATTTCCGGCGCCCTGTGCCGGCGCAAGGAAACGGGCGAGGGCCAGCGCCTGGACGTGGCCATGCTGGATAGTGCCCTGACCCTGCAAGCCTCCCGCGTGGTCAGCCATACCGTGGAGGGGGAGGAGGCGGAATTGACCGGCAACGAACCCGTCGTCGCGATCCCTTCCGTCGGTGTCTTTGCCACCACGGAGGGCCATCTGCAAACGGCGGCGGTGCAGCAATCCCAGATCGAGGCGTTGTTCGAAACCATAGGCCACGGTGAATTGGTGGGCGACCCCCGCTATGGCGACCGTGACGGCCTGATCAAACATAACGACTATCTGCGCGGCATCATCGCGGACGCCCTGGCCACGGACAGCGCCGTCAACTGGGTGGAAAAACTCCAGGCCGCCAAGGTGCCCGTGGCCAAGATCAACCGCTATGCCGATGTGGTCGCCGATCCCCAGATGGCGCACCGGGATATTTTCGTCGACGTGGCCGACCCGCCCAGTCTAGGCGGCAGCCAAAAACTCATCGCCGCCGCCTACAAAGCCAACCAAGACGGCCCCGCCGTCCGCCACCCGGCGCCTGATTTAGGCTAGCACACGGACGAGGTTCTGGGCGAGCTGGGGTTTTCGGCGGCGGAGATCGCCGGGTTTCGTGACGGGGGCGTGATTTAGCGGCGTCGAATGGACATCGATGTAGTAATGTAGTAGGAATTCCTTTCTTTCTGATAATTCGCCATAAACCCCGTCATTCTCGGGCGCAGCGAAGCGGAGACCCGTGGATCCAGAGCCGCAAGCGACCATGTGTATTGCCCTGGATTGCCGGGTCGAGCCCGGCAATGACCATGTGAGGCCATGTGTTGAGTCATTTTCTGATTTGCGTCCCATATTATCAAACGGAGCCATCATGCTGGCCAAACTTACGTCCAAGAACCAACTAACCCTGCCCAAGGCGGCTTTATCGTTCTGCGAAGGCACGGAATATTTTGACGTCACCACGGAAAACGGACGCATCGTGCTGGAGCCTGTTCGCCTGACCCGCGCCAGCGCCGTGCGGGCCAAACTGGCCGACCTGGGTCTGTCCGAGGACGATATCGCCGATGCGGTCAATTGGGCACGGGACAAGCAGGCTTGACGCACCCCCCACGGCTCGTTCTCGACACCAACGTCCTGCTTTCCGCACTGTTGTTTCAGGCCGGCAGCCTGTCGTGGATGCGCAATGCCTGGCAGTCCGGGGAAATCACTCCCCTGGCCAGCCGCGCCACCACGGCCGAACTGCTCCGTGTTCTGACCTATCCGAAGTTTCGTCTAGGCGATGCCGCGCGCGAGGACTTACTGGCCGACTATCTGCCCTGGTGCGAAACCGTCACCGTGCCCAATGGAATTGAGGTCCCCGACTGCCGCGACCCCTTTGACCGCCCCTTCCTGGAATTGGCAATATTCGCGGGCGCCGATGCCCTGATGACCGGCGATAAAGATCTGTTGGTGCTGGCGAATACGGTCGAATTTCCGATCCTTACACCGACCGAATACAAAGCCCGATTGGCATAAGAAGTAGACCGTCACTGTAATCCTGGCTGAGCGTCACTCAATGGCGAATTTGACAAATTATACGTAATATTTATATTATTACGTAAGCTACGTAATTTTAGGCAAGGTAGTCGGAATGTGCCCCTTACTTTAAATATCGACCCGTCCCATGTGGTGGACTTGAAAAATCACGCAAGAAAACGAGGCGTCAGCGCCTCTCGTCTTGTGACCGGCATTATTGACGGCTTCGGTTCGGAACCTCATCCGCCCTCCCTGGGCAAGAGCATCCAACTATTGCGCCGGCATCGCGACGATCTGGTCAGCCGGGGATTGCTGAATATTGCCATCTTCGGTTCTGTGGCCCGTGGCGAGGAAGGGCCCGGCAACGACACCGATCTGCTGGTCAAGGTCGCGGGCGACATGAACGCCTTTCGCTTGGCCGCATTGCAGACGGACCTGGCGGAGATACTGGGCACAACCGTTGAAATCATGACCCTGGTGGAATTTAACGCCGCCTTTGACCGCGCCGCCCAAGAGGACGTGGTCGTTGCCTACTGACCAGGCGTCCCGGCGTATCAACGACATCTTGAAAAACATTGCCTCGATCGAGGCCTATACCCAGGGCCTGACGGCGCGGACTTTGCAGGACAACCAAATGGCGGCGGATGCGGTTGAACGCTGTTTGGAGCGGATCGCCGAGGCGGCGCGGAAGCTTGGCCCCCGCTTTGACAAAGTCATGGGGGGAGATGTGGACCTGCACGCCCTCCGCCAATTCGGCAGCGTCATGCGCCACGATTATGACACCGTCGATCCCGCGTTAATCTGGAACGTCATCGCCGCCGAACTGCCGAAACTGAAAGCGGCCTTTCAGGCCTTGCAGAAAGACCATCCGCTGCCGGAAAGGGCGGCAGGCCCCGACTTCGATCCGTTTTGAGGGGATTAAAGGGAAGCGTCCGCTTTGTTTAAACGATGTTTTGACCTGAACCGGAATACGCTCACTATCGCAATTGGCAGCCGCGAAGCACAAGAATTATGGTGACTTGACCGTTT
>JAYGEA010000167.1:0-5794 GCA_046582635.1 Alphaproteobacteria bacterium | reverse complement strand
TGGCCAAGGATTGGGAAAAAACAATCGCTTCCGCCGAAGCTTGGCTCCTCATCGCCCATATCAGGCTCGTCACTCGGCGCCTCGCAAGATATTGTTATGAAACATAGAGTTTCGAGTCAGACTCTGAGGCTTCAAATAGTTTTTTTGCCGAGCATGTATACGCTGAAAATCCAGTTCTATATTGAAGCCGGTAACCTTGACGATGGTATTGGCTTCTATTGCGATGGACTTGGTCTCAAGGTTAGGCAACATGGAGGATGAGGCGATCTTAAATGAAACACTAAACGGCGGCTGCCTGTGTGGGGTGGTTTGTTACCAAATTACAGCGCCGTTTCTCAGATTTGCCCATTGCCATTGTTCCCGGTGCCGCAGGGCGACGGGGCCGGGTTCGCCACCAACCTCTATGTCCCGCCGGATCAGTTTGCATGGACATCGGGGCAGGATTGCGTTGTCCGCCATGATTTGCAATCCGCGCGCAGCTTCTCAACCACGTTTTGCCGCGAATGCGGCGCGCCCCTGCCCCATCATACCCGCAGCGGGCATGAGATCGTGGTTCCGGCAGGCTCCCTGGTTCAAGCACCGGACCTTGAACCACAGGGGCATATTTTCTGGGATTCGCGGGCGCCGTGGACCAGCGTCGGCGACGAGCTGCCGAGATTTACCGGACTGTGGGACGGCTGGTCATTGGGCAAGGGTCCGGAGTGAATGGGAAATCACGTGGCGCGGCTGCCGCGGCCAGACCGGAGCATGCTGCGATGCCATGAGATAGGATATCGAATAAAGGGGAAAATGGGGCGAGTGAGGGGAATTGAACCCCCGACCTCTAGATCCACAATCTAGCGCTCTAACCGACTGAGCTACACCCGCCACAGGTTGGGAATGCTGAGATAACCCCCCCGACCGCCGCCGTCAAGCAAGACGTCTATGCGCTAAAAAATTTCCGCAATCGATCCAGTGCGCCTTCCAAAACCTCGTCCTTTTTGCAGAAACAAAACCGCACCAGATGATCCACGTCCGGGGTCGCGTACAGGGCCGAGACGGGCAGCACGGTGACGCCCGCCTCCACCGTCACATGGCGGCAGAAATCCACATCTCCGCCCGCGAAACCCAGGGGGCGATAATCGGCGTTCATGAAATAGGTGGCCCCGCAGGGCATCACCTCGAAACCAATTTCGGTCAGCGCGTCCCGCAGCATGTCCCGTTTGGCCTGTAGTTCCACGGCCAGATTGGTGTACCAGGCCTGTTCGTTGTCCAGGCCGTGGGCCACGGCCCGCTGCAGGTTCGACGGCGTGGTGAAAACCAGGAACTGGTGCGCCTTGGCGATCAGGCTCATGAGGTTTGGGGCGGCGGTCAGATAGCCCACCTTCCACGAGGTCATGGAGAAGGTCTTGCCGGCGGAACCGATGCGGATGGCCCGCTCCGCCATGCCGGGCAGGGTGATCAGGGGCAGGTGCTTAACACCGTCGAAGATCAGATGCTCATACACCTCGTCGCAAATGGCATAGGTGTCGTATTGCTGGATCAGGCCGGCGATGAAGCTCAATTCCTCCCCGTCGAAGACCTTGCCCGTGGGGTTCATGGGCGTGTTGATCAGGATCAGCTTGGTTTTGTCGGAAAAGGCGGCGGCCAGTTCGTCGTGCGGCAGCTCCCAGCTGAGCGGCTGCAGGCGCACCAGCTTCACCTCCGCGCCGGCGCGGCGCAGCATGGGGACATAGCTGTCATACAGCGGCTCGAACACCACCGCCTCGTCGCCCGGTTCGATCAGGGCGAGGATGGAAGCGGCCAGGGCCTCGGTTGCGCCGGAGGTGACCATGACCTGGGTCTGCCAATCCACGTCCAGGTCATAAAACCGTTTGTTGTGGGCGGCCACGGCCTGGCGCAATTCGGGAATACCCAGCATGGGCGGGTATTGGTTCGGGCCCTCCCTAGTGGCCTGGTCCACCATGGCCTTGATACTGTCGGGTCCGTCCTGGTCGGGGAAGCCCTGGCCCAGATTGATGGTCTTATGCTCGATGGCCAGACGGGTCATGACCTCGAACACCGTGGTGCCGAAGCCGGCGAGAATACTGTTGGCTGGCTTCATGGCGCCGCCCCCTTCAAAAAACCCCATGCAGGATACATTTATCAAGGTAGAAATATACAGTCCCACCCGGTGGCGTCCACTGCGCCGTCGTGGCATAACCCCGCTTATGAAACTTGCCAATCGAATGAACCACCTGGGCACGGAAACCGCGTTTGAGGTTTTGGCCCGGGCCAACGCGCTGGCCGCCCAGGGCCGCGATATCATCAACCTCGGCATCGGTCAGCCCGATTTCCAGACACCCGGGAATATCGTCGAGGCGGGGCGGAAGGCGCTGGCCGACGGCCATCACGGCTACACCCCCGCCAACGGCATCCCGGAACTGCGCCAGGCGGTGGTGGATGATATCCAAAAATACCGCGGCGTGGCCGTCGATCCCGAACACATCGTGATCCAGCCGGGCGGCAAGCCGACCATGTTCTATGCCTGTCTGATGTTCGGCGAGGCGGGGGCGGAGATCATGTATCCCAACCCGGGCTTCCCGATCTATGAAAGCGCGATCCGCTTTTCGGGCGCCACGCCGGTGCCCATTGAATTGCACGAGGAAACCGGGTTCAGCTTTTCCGCCGACGAGGTGCTGGCGAAAATCAACCAACGCACCCGCCTGATCATCATCAACTCGCCGGCCAATCCCACCGGCGGGGTGGTGCAAAAGGACGAGCTGGACAAGCTGGTGGCCGGCCTGGAGCGGCATCCGGAGGTCGTCATCATGTCCGACGAGATCTACAGCCGCATGGTCTATGACAACCAACCGCATGTCTCCATGCTGGGCTATCCGGAAATTCGCGACCGGCTGATCCTGCTGGACGGGTGGTCCAAGACCTATGCCATGACGGGCTGGCGCCTGGGCTATGCGATCTGGCCCGAAGCCTGCGCCGAACAAGCCACGCGGTTGTGCGTCAACGATCATTCCTGTGTCAATGCGGCGACCCAATGGGCCGGCGTGGAGGCCCTGCGCGGACCGCAAGAGGCGGCGGACGAGATGGTCAAGGCCTTTGATGCCCGGCGTTCGGTGATCGTCGATGAATTGAATGCCATTCCCGGTTTCCGCTGCGTGGTGCCGTGCGGGGCGTTCTATGCCTTTCCCAATATCGAAGGTACGGGCATGACCTCGTCCGTGCTGCAGGAAAGGCTGTTGAACGAGGCCGGCGTGGCGGCGATTTCCGGTACCTCCTTTGGGGCCTTTGGCGAAGGGTATTTGCGGTTCTCCTACGCCAACTCAACCGAGAATATTCGGGAAGCCATGGCGCGCATCCGCGATCTGTTGGCGGCCCCGTAAGGCAGGGGCCGCACAAATGTTGGGCAGATTGCCGAAAGAATAGGCAAATTCCTGGGCGGTCTTCGCGAGGGATAAAAATTCATGTTTAAAATCAAGAGCTTAAAAATTCTCGAAGTTGGCACGATTTATGCTATTCATCCCTTATGGTGCGGCGTTTCGCGCGGCCGGCGATGATGGGAAAGAGATAGAGCGGTATGAAGAAAATTGAAGCGATCATCAAACCCTTCAAGCTGGATGAAGTGAAGGAAGCGCTGCACGAGATCGGCCTGCAAGGCATCACGGTGATCGAGGCCAAGGGGTTCGGGCGGCAAAAGGGCCATACGGAACTGTACCGCGGCGCTGAATATGTGGTGGATTTCCTGCCCAAGGTAAAACTGGAAGTGGTGCTTGAGGACGACCTGGTGGAGCGCGCCGTGGAAGCCATTCAGGCCGCCGCCCATACGGGCCGTATCGGCGACGGCAAAATCTTCATCACCACCGTGGAACAGGCCATTCGCATTCGTACCGGCGAGACCGGCAACGATGCCATTTAACGATTTACGAACCAGAAAATTTCTCTAACCGCACGCCTTAACCAGGGACACAGGAAGGAACCGAAAGCCATGTCCAACGCCGAAAGCGTCCTGAAAAAAATCAAGGATGAAGAAATTCCCTTTGTCGACTTCCGCTTCACCGATCCGCGGGGCAAGTGGCAGCACCTAACCATGGACGCCAACTTCGTGGACGCCGACCTGTTTGCCGAGGGCATCATGTTCGATGGCTCCTCCATCGCCGGTTGGAAGGCAATCAACGACAGCGACATGGCCCTGATGCCCGATTCAGACACCGCCGTGATGGACCCCTTCATGGCCCAGCCCACTCTGGTGCTGTTCTGCGATGTGGTGGAGCCAGCCACCCATGAGGCCTATGGCCGCGACCCCCGTTCAACCGCGCGCCGGGGCGAGGCTTATCTGCAATCTTCCGGCGTGGGTGATGTCGCCTATTTTGGCCCGGAAGCGGAATTTTTCATTTTTGACGACGTGCGCTTCAACGTCTCCCAGAACGAGACGTTCTATGCCCTGGACGAAAGCGAAGGCCCCTACAATTCCGGCCGCGACTTCGATGGCGGCAACATCGGCCATCGTCCGGCGGCCAAGGGCGGCTACTTCCCCGTGCCTCCCGTGGACTCGGCGGCCGACCTGCGCAGCGAAATGCTGACCGTGATGCGCGAAATGGGCATCGACACGGAAAAGCACCATCACGAAGTGGCCCCCAGCCAGCATGAACTGGGCATGAAGTTCGCACCGCTGACATCCTGCGCGGACCAATTGCAGATCTACAAATACGTGGTGCACAACGTCGCGCACTCGTATGGCAAGACGGCGACCTTCATGCCGAAGCCCGTGATCGATGACAACGGCTCTGGCATGCATGTGCATCAATCCATCTGGAAGGACGGCAAGCCGCTGTTCGCCGGTTCGGGCTATGCGGATCTGTCGGAAGATTGCCTCTATTACATCGGCGGAATCATGAAGCACGCCAAGGCCCTGAACGCCTTCACCAACCCGCTGACCAACAGCTACAAGCGGTTGATCCCCGGCTTCGAGGCGCCCGTGCTGCTGGCCTATTCGGCGCGCAACCGTTCCGCCTCCTGCCGTATTCCGTTCTCGCCCAGCCCCAGCGGCAAGCGTATCGAAATCCGCTTCCCCGACCCGGGCGCCAATCCCTATCTGGCCTTCACCTCCATGCTGATGGCCGGCCTGGACGGTATCGAGAACAAGATCCACCCCGGCGACCCCATGGATAAGGATCTCTACGATCTGCCGCCCGAGGAGCTGGCCGACGTGCCGACCGTCTGTGGCTCCCTGCGCGAGGCCATGGAAAGCCTGGATGCGGACCGCGACTTCCTGAAAAAGGGCGGCGTCTTCACCGACGACCAGATCGACGGTTACATGGAGCTGAAGTGGGAAGAAATCTACCGCATGGAGCACACGCCCCATCCGGTCGAGTTCGAGATGTACTACAGCGTCTGATCACACAGCCGCATCATTGCTTGAATGGGCCGCCCTTCGGGGCGGCCTTTTTCTTATGGCTGCCAATACCCGGATTTCGTTTCGAGCCATGTCCCAGATCGAAAATTGTGGTATTTTATCTAGAATTTACAACTTTATTGGAGCATTTCCATGCCTGGATATTCTTGGCCGGCAAACCTGGTCAAAAAGGGCGAGAACTGGATAACTTCGCTGGTCGATTGGCCTGATGTCGTTTCAATCGATGCCACAGCGGAGGAATCTGTTGTCCAAGCGATTTCCGAACTAAGAGGCCAACTCGAAACTAGTTGAGTGATTTCAGCATGTTATGGTTCTCTCCGTTGTGTCAAAGCAATGGAGGGGCACAACATGTGGACTGAAATCACTTGGAGAGATTATGAGCGCCGTGGCGGACGCTATGCAAGC
>JAYGEA010000090.1:0-9129 GCA_046582635.1 Alphaproteobacteria bacterium | reverse complement strand
CCACATCTCCCGGCGTCAGGGTCGGGACGAGTTGGGTTTCGATGTAGGTCTCGAAACGCCGGCGGTTGATCGGTCCGTCGATCACCCAGGGCGCGGTCAGCCCGTCATGACGCAGGCCAGCGATAAAGGTCTGTGTGTTCCAGTGCCCGAACGGGGCGTAATCGATCAATCTTTCGCCGATCGGTGCCCAGCCGGAAGTCTTCACCATCTTCGTGTTCAGCGAGGTCTCATCGATAAAGACCAGACGCTCCAGGGCCTTGCCCATGAAAGGCTGACGCCAGGTGATCCAGATCTGCCGCCGAAGCGCCACATCAGGGCGATGCTGCTCGCTGGCGAGCAGGGTTTTTTTTATGGCTGAGGCGGAGCCGTTGGAGCCAGCGGCCGACCGAAGAGCGGTGCGTCATAACACCATGCTCACGCACCAGTTCCAGGCATAGTTCATCCAGGGTCAAATCGCCCTGCGCCGCCAGGCGTTCACGCACCCAAGCCATTCGGCGGCGTTGCGTTGCTTGGATGATGTCCCACATCGCCCTACGCAACGCGCCTACCCGAATGACTTGGGGACGCCATCAAACGGGTCAGAATTGCCCGGAACCGCTCCAGCGCTTTTCAAACTTGATCCGAGCCTCCCCGCCCGGCCAGCCACTCATACTGATTACGTGGGTGGCCGGGTGCGGAGCACGAGGTCAGTACGCGACAACTTTCCGATATAGATGCCAGGTGGCATGGCCCAGTATGGGCATCACGACCGCCAGTCCAACGAATAGAGGCAAAGCACCGATCATCAAGGATCCCGCCACGATTAGGCCCCAGATCGCCATGGTTTTCGGGTTTGCCGCAACCGATCGTATGGACGTCATAATGGCCGTTAACGGATCAACATGATGGTCCAAGAGCATGGGTATCGCTACGACGCTGATGGCCAAGACCACGACGGAAAAACCAAGTCCAACGCCGCATCCGACGATGATGAGTGACCAGCCGGCTGGTGTCGTGAAGACTTGTCCGGCCAAAGTCAACAGCGACGCTGGTGCGTCTTCGCTGAAATAGTAGGTATAGATCCCTTGCGCCGCGACCAGCCAGGCAAGGAAAACCACGCCCAGGATAATCCCCATCATCACGATTGACAGGATGGACGGAGAGCGGAGGACATCAAAGCAGTGCCACCATTGATTCTCTAACCCGAGTTCCCGGCGCCGGCTCAATTCATACATCCCGCAAGAGACCACCGGCCCCATCAAGGTGGACCCGGCCACGATCGGAAAGAGCAGCGGCAGGAAGTCGTAGCCGGCGTATGCGCGGCCAATAAGGACCACGAGGACGGGATAAATGACGCACAGGAACAACAAATGCGTTGGTCTGGCGTTAAAATCCGCGACCCCCTTTCTCAACGAATCCAATAAATCCGCCGTGGTGATTATGCGGACGTTTGATATCGTATGCTCAAGGCCTGTATTGACCATTACTTTCTTGGTGACCATATTGCTACCTCCTGAAACACAGGTTTTAAAGCTCACGGCGCAAGGAAATTTATCAAAAGCATGTATTGGAAGATGCCAAAGCGACGCCGTGACCAGACACTTGTGCAAAGATAGGGAATTTCTCCTATTTGTTGCGATAACGTGTTGGTTTAGCGCGATAAACAAGGCCATCGGCGACGCTTTTCGGCCAACCCATGAATTGTCATAATCTATGAATGTAACAGTTATGTCAATTGCTTACGGCATTGAAATGAGGCTCTGCCGGTTGCCGCCCGACGGGGTTTAAGTTTGCCTTCTTGCGGTTCAATTTGGGCGATGTTTCATGCGAATAATACCGGCGGGACCGGCTATTTTTTTCCAGTACCAAGGGACGGTGTTAGAGGCTCAAATAAACGCTCTATCACCGAACGATGGTATAAGTTTCGGATCAAAAAATCGAAGCCGCGGCCATGCGTCACTGCATTGCCATTGCATAATGGCCTTTAGGCGATGCGGACGGACCCACTAATTTTATAGGCTCGGCTGGTCGGACCAGCCCATTGTCAGCTGGTAAATTGTCCAAATCGAGACGCTGGACACGGCACTCCAAGTCATCGTCCACTTCAGAACGTCTGGCTTGAGCCAGTATACCCAATCAATATTCCAAGGTGCCGTGAGAATGGCAACCGGCAGAGCTACAACCAATGCAAGCAACAAAACATACGCTACTAAATACTTCATAAATTCATACCAGTCGAAAATTACGCCAACTTTATTGTCCCGCGCCGCGCGAAGGACATTGCATTATCGGGCTTTCATAGAAACATTCAGTGCTAATACTAAATTAACGGGCCAATCGAATAGCGTTCTGAAATTATCTACTCCACTGCAGCTGATCAAGGTTATCGCAATTTGGCGGATGTTGTGCAACCAGGCCGTATTGGACATATTGTCGCAGGATCATTCCTCTTGGCCGGTTCACTGAAGACGAATACGGCGTATAGCCAATGGAACGCCGCAGGCCTCTTCCAGACACCTGTTCAGCATGACTGCAGTCCCCACGTCCGGCTTCCCGTCGACGAGCCCGACGACCCGTCGTGTTGGCGGCAATAGCAACCTAAAAGAGATTATTTCTGAGTTTGAGCCGTTCGCCCATTGCGACGGCGCGCCGCCATCCGGCGAGCCATGTGTTCTATCACCGTACTTTGGTATAAGTGCCCGGTCCTAAACAGCCGACGCGCAAGCGGCAATACGACACTGTTCTCCCGGAACCGCGCTGGAACTAGGACTATGAACTGAAGAACAAACCGCGGGTCAGGAAGGTGTAGTCCGCTTCAAATGTCATGAGGAAAACGAACACCAGAACCAGCACGGGCGGGAGTGAAATGGCATACAGCAAGGCCAGCCGCTCCCAGCGCATATGCATGAAAACGGCAACAATCAAACCGGCTTTCGCCATCATGAATACCAGAATGAGGGTCCATCTGAGGTAGCTTTCGAGATGAAAATAGTCGACCGCATAAGACGCCGCGCTCAATACGAACAATAATCCCCAGACCTTGAAATAGGTGCTGATGGGATGTTGCTGGCCTTCCGCATGCGCCGTGCCGCTGGTTTCCGCCATGTCACCCTCCTACCAAAGATAAAATACCGCAAAGATGAATACCCAGACCAAATCGACAAAATGCCAATACAGCCCCATGATTTCGACAATTTCGTAGTTGCCTTTCCGGCTTGTGAAGAACCCCGGAACCGCGCGGTCAAAATCGCCGCGCCAGACTTTTCGCGCAACGATGAACAGGAATATCACGCCGATTGAAACGTGAAAGCCGTGAAAGCCCGTGATCATGAAAAACGTCGAACCGAACTGCGCCGCGCCCATGGGGTTGCCCCAGGGGCGAACGCCTTCATCGACAATCAATTTGGTCCATTCAAAGGCCTGCATGCCAACGAAACTGGCGCCAAAAAGTGCGGTAACGAGCATTAAGACCGCCGTCGTCTTCCGATCGCGCTTGTAGCCGAACATCACGGCCATGGCCATGGTCCCGCTGCTGGAGATCAAAATGAACGTCATGATGGCGATCAGGATCAGGGGGATCGGTTCGCCGCCGAAACTCAGGGCAAAAACCTCGCTTGGGTTCGGCCACGGGACCGTGGTCGACATGCGCACCGTCATATAAGAGAGCAGGAAGATGCTGAAGATAAAGGTGTCGCTGACCAGGAAGATCCACATCATCGCCTTGCCCCACGGGACGTTCTTGAAGGCCCGCTGATCCGAGCTCCAGTCGGCGACAAAACCTGTCATGCCGTCGGGTCGGGACAGGGCGGAGGGGGATAGGGTTGGACCGGATTCTGTTATTGTCGATTGAGTCATGTTCGATACTTCCTCATTACGTGAGCAACAAAAGAGCAAATAAGATCATCCAAATTAGCAGCAGGAAGTGCCAGTAAACCGTGCACAGCTCTACACTGAGGCGGACTTCATCCTGTTTGGTCCCGCGCCGGATTTTTGCCGTCGTCCGGCTCCATGCGACGAGGCCGCCCACCAAGTGGACCCCATGCACCGCCGTCAACATGTAAAAGAAGGCATTGGCCGGATCCGTGGATGCAAAATGGCCCAACGTCATCAGTTCCCGCCATGCCAAAAGCTGTCCCAGCAGAAATGCAAGGGTCAGAATGCCGCCCACCGACAACCACAATTTCAGCCCGTCCATCCGGTCACGCCGGGCGTTGGTCCAGGCCCGATGCATGGCGATACTACTGAACACCAGGATGCCGGTATTTACCCATAGGAGCCACGGCACCGGCGTGGAATGCCAATCGGAAAATAACCTACGCTCCGTGTAGGCGGAGATCATCAGCGTAAAAAACACCATGACCACGATGAGGAAGACACGCAGACCAAGCATTGGTGTCGGCAGGGAGAAGGTCCGTTCATCCTGAAGGTCAAGGGCCGCCTCTTGGTCGGTCAACCAGGGCTTTACCAGCATTTGCCGGAAGATGTTCATGACCAAACCTCCCGGCCGCCCGATGCCTCGATCGGGCTGCTGCCCGCGCCTAAAACCGTACAGAACATCCGCGCCACCCCTATTCCGCTGGCTGCGCCGCCGTGGCGCCTTGATCTTCACCGCCCTCCGCCATGACCTGGTCCGGGGGCATGTTCTGCGGCACGAAATCTTCCTTCGCGCCGGGCAATCCATAGGCGTAGGCCCACCGGTAGACGACCGGCAGGGTCGGACCGAAATTACCGTGCCCAGGCGGCGTCTCGGGCGTTTGCCATTCCAGGGTCGTAGCCCGCCAGGGGTTGGGGCCGGATAATTTGCCTTTGACCATGCTCCATCCGATGTTGAACAGGAAGACCAATTGGGCGAAACCCACGACCAAGGCGATCACGGTGACGAAGGCGTTCAGGTCCTGGGCCGAATCCGGGATAAACGAGGTATCCCCCATTTCGTAATAACGCCGCGGTACGCCAAGGAAACCGAGGTAGTGCAGCGGCAGGAAGATCGCATAGGTGCCAAGGAAGGTGACCCAGAAGTGAAAATGACCCATGGGAACGTTCAACATGCGACCGGTCATTTTTGGATACCAATGGTAAATCGCGCCGAATATCACCAAGATCGGCGCAACGCCCATCACCATGTGGAAATGGGCGACCACGAACATGGTATCCGACAGGGGCACGTCAACGACGACGTTACCAAGGAACAGACCGGTAATTCCGCCATTCACAAAAGAGACAATGAACGCCAAGGCAAACAGCATTGGCAGTGTGAGGTGAATATCAGCGCGCCACAGCGTCAGAACCCAATTGTAGACTTTGATGGCTGTCGGGACGGCGATGATGAGCGTGGTCGTCGCAAAGAAAAACCCGAACCAGGGGTTCATGCCGCTGACGTACATATGGTGTGCCCAGACAATAAAACTGAGAGCGCCAATTATGACGATGGCCCAGACCATCAGCCGATAGCCAAAGATGTGGCGTCTCGCGTGCACGCTGATCAGGTCTGAAACGATGCCAAATGCCGGCAGGGCGACAATATAAACTTCGGGATGGCCGAAAAACCAGAACAGATGCTGAAACAGGATGGGGCTACCGCCGCCGTATTCCATTTGTTCGCCGAATTGGACAATCGCCGGCATGAAAAAACTGGTGCCTAGAACTCGATCCAAGGTCATCATCACGGCGCCGACGAACAGTGCGGGAAAGGCCAGCAGCGCCAGCACCGTGGCCATGAAAATGCCCCATATGGTCAAGGGCATGCGCATCAAGCTCATGCCCCGCGTACGGGCCTGCAACACGGTGACCACATAGTTCAAGCCACCCATGGTAAAGCCAACAATGAACAGCGCCAATGAAACGAGCATCAAAATAATGCCGCCATCCGACCCCGGCGTTCCGGAAAGTATGGCTTGCGGCGGATACAGGGTCCAACCTGCGCCCGTGGGCCCGCCTGGCACAAAAAAGCTGGCGACAAGAACCAAAACCGCTACCAGATAGACCCAGTAGCTCAGCATGTTCACATAAGGGAACACCATGTCACGGGCGCCGACCATCAAGGGGATGAGGTAGTTGCCGAACCCGCCGAGGAACAGCGCCGTGAGCAGATAGATCACCATGATCATCCCGTGCATGGTGATGAACTGATAATAATCCTCCGCTTCAATGAAGGAGAAGGTCTCGGGGAAACCCAGTTGCAGCCGCATCAACCACGACAGCACCAGGGCGACCAAGCCAATGGCGACCGCCGTGAATGAATACTGGATGGCGATGACCTTGGCATCTTGGCTAAAGACGTATTTCGTTATCCAGCTTTTGGGATGGTAAAGCTCCACCTCTTCGACTTCGGCGGGTGGGACAAAATTGACCTGATCTTGCGCGGCATCGACCATCACATTATCCTTTTCAAATGGACCTCGTTGGGTGCCTTTGATTTGGGTTTCATCATTCCTGCGGGCTCGTTCTGGCAACCGCCTGATCTGCATTTAAAGCGATATCCGTTTCCAGGCCCATTGGAGGCGCTGCCCGGGCCATCGTTTGGGCAAAGGTCTCTTGTTCCTGTAACCAATTTCCGTAGGCCGCCGCGTCATCCACCACGACGTTGCCACGCATGTCATGATGACCTACGCCGCATAATTCAAAGCAAAGAATGTCGAATGTGCCGGTTCTGATGGGGGTCATCCAAAAATACGTGACCGAGCCTGGCACCATGTCCATCTTTGCCCGGAATTCGGGAACATAGAAATCGTGCAGCACATCAATAGATCGAAGCAAAAACTTGACGGGAACGTCGAGGCGCAGGTGCAGGTCGTCAGCTTCGATCAGAACATCATCCTGTCCATTGGGATCATCCGGGTTCAAACCAAAGGGATTATCACCATTGATAAGCAAGGCGTTCGAAGTGCCCAACGCACCATCTTTGCCGGGCAGGCGGAAACTCCATTGCCACTGCTGAGCCATGACTTCGATTTCGGCTGCCCCAGGCGGGACCGTTACGAATTGGTTCCAGACGAACAACCCTGGTATGAGCATACCGGCGACGCCAATGCTCGTGCCTATGGTGAGCCACCATTCGAGCTTTTTGTTTTCCGGTTCATAAAACGACCGTTGTCCAGGCCGGTGCCGGAAGCGGAGTACGCAATAGGCCATGAAGAAGATGACCGCGACGAATACGAACCCGGTGATCCAAAATGTAAGGATGATCGTATCGTCTATGTAGCCCCAATTGGAAGCAATTGGAGTCCACCACCAAGGGCTCATGAAGTGAAAAATAATCGTACCGGCCGCAACTAGGAGCAACATTACTGCAACAATCATGGTATTGTCTCCACCTATTCAAAACTGGATAAGTATTATTTTAAACTATTTTAAATTTTCATCGTCCAATCGTATTTGTACGCGTCATCTTTTACGCCAATTGCCATCGACTACACGACGCCGTAATTAAAAATATTGATTTTGGTTTTTAGAGCCGTTCCGAGCAGTTCTGACCCATGTGACCGGAACTGCTCTAGTGGCATTGCCCGACAAGGAGCGAACGCCAGCGCGTTCATCCGCAGCACCGCACCGGTTAACACACTCTGAAATTCCCTCAACTCAAAACTGCACTTGATTACTGTCACCGTACTGTCCACTCTATCTGGTTACGAAGAAACATACCTTGACGCCTATCTATTACAGCGCCGGCTCAATTGGGAACCGGCTCGCAGGCCCCTTGCTTCTGGCCGATTTTTCCATAGTATCAAAATTGCGGGCACAATTCAATTGTGCATTCTCGGCAATTATCCAGTCGTCCAAATCACAGCATGGGCGCCGGGCGAATTTCTTTCCTAAATTGCCATGCCTGATACCAAGGTGCGGTCACTTTTCGGCGCGCATCGGATTTGCTTTGACCGTTATGTTCAATATACTGGCGCGGGGCTGCGAGGAGAGAACGGTTGTTGGGGTCAAATGCGGTATTTTCAAATGTTCGCGCGCCATGGGCACGGGACTATCTGGCACTGCTCAAGCCACGGGTTATGTCGCTTGTTGTATTTACGGGTTTTACTGGATTGATCCTGGCACCCGGCAACGTGCATCCAGTGAGTGCCGCGTTGGCCGTTCTATGTATCGCTGCTGCCGCTGGCGGCGCTGGCGCAATCAATATGTGGTACGACCGCGATATCGACGCCTTGATGTCGCGGACAAGGAACAGGCCGATACCCGCCGGACGGTTAGCGCCTGGGAAAGCGTTTGCATTTGGTGTCTGCATTAGCGTCGCATCCGTCGTATTGATGGGCGTCGCGATTAACTGGGTCTCGGCCGCGCTGCTGGCATTCGCCAATTGCTTCTACATATTCGTTTACACGATTTGGTTAAAACGACGCACACCGCAGAACATTGTGATAGGCGGCGCGGCTGGTGCCATGCCGCCGGTCATTGGCTGGGCGGCCGCAACCGGTTCCATTGGTTTGGAAGCTCTGGCGATGTTTTTCATTATTTTCATGTGGACACCGCCACACTTTTGGGCCCTTTCGCTCTACCGCACGGATGAATATGCCAAAGCTGGCGTACCAATGTTGCCTGTGATTTCAGGAAAGCCGGCAACGAAGCGTTGTATCTTGATTTACACCATCCTGCTTGTGCCCATAAGTTTCACGCCGTTGATACTTGGTATTGCCGGTCCAATATACGGTACGGCGGCTGCCGTGATGGGAAGCTGCATGCTGCTGTTCGCCATCAAGGTCATGGCAAAGCGGAGTGACCATGCGGCACGCCGCATGTTCCGTTTTTCTATTCTCTATCTTTTTATTCTGTTTCTGGCACTTATTGTCGAACGCCTGTCAGCCATGATTTTTACGCAGCTATTCTAGGCGCCATGGCAAAGGCCAAAGGCGAATGGGCTTCGGCTGCCGCGGACAACAGGCTAGACGGTATTCCAGATACCCAACAAACCCAGCAGTAGAACGCCGCCGCCAATAATTGCCGCGACAATCAGTACATTCTTATTGCTAAAACTCTCTGCCATGTCCCATGTCTCCTTAGCTATGTACGGCCAGACATTGTACCATAACCCAATAGCATCCGGCCAAAAACCAAAAAAATTGATGACCTTAATTATTGCCGAGCGGCATGAACCATTGGATGCGTGGAATTGAACGGGATTGGGATATGCGGAATGTCCTGAAT
>JAYGEA010000089.1:0-10349 GCA_046582635.1 Alphaproteobacteria bacterium | reverse complement strand
CCACATCTCCCGGCGTCAGGGTCGGGACGAGTTGGGTTTCGATGTAGGTCTCGAAACGCCGGCGGTTGATCGGTCCGTCGATCACCCAGGGCGCGGTCAGCCCGTCATGACGCAGGCCAGCGATAAAGGTCTGTGTGTTCCGGTGCCCGAACGGAGCAAAATCGATCAATCTTTCGCTGATCGGTGCCGAGCCGGAAGTCTTCACCATCTTCGTGTTCACCGAGGTCTCATGGATATCGATGCTACCGTCCGAGGCCGTCGGATGATGGCTGATGCGGATGATCCGGCCGCTTTCGTAGTGCCGGTCTTGTGGCGGCTGGTGGTGCTGGTGACGTGCCGTCCGCTCCTCAATCCATTCTTCCTCCCGACCCCTGGCATCCGCCGGCGCCACGTGATCAAGCAGGATGCCGACCATGTCCCGATAGGACATGCCGGGCAGCCATTTTGGCGATACGCTGCTGTGCAAATCTCGGTAGGCGGGGTTGAAAAATACCAGGCGATCATCGGCGTCAAACGCGGCCACCGCATCGGGCATGGCGTCCAAGGAGTCCTCCAGGAGGGTTAATTCCTTGATCAATTGTTGGTTGGTTTTACCGGCATGCCGGGACGCGGGCCGGTTCCGACTGGGCATTGAACTATGTTTCCAACACTTGATGAAACGTATCCAAATCGCTACATGTGTGTATTACTATCAGACTAACAGGCTCTTTACGTGTATTTCAAATTAGCGGTTTCTTATGTCTATCACTACCGCCATGGCGCTGTCGCCCGCCGCACAGCCCTGGAACAGGCCGCGACCGCCGCCGCGCAGGGCCAATTCCTCGATCAGCTCGATGATACAGCGCAGACCCGTCGGCCCCTGCGGGTGGCCCCAAATCAGCGAGCAGCCGTAATTGTTCATGGCCTCGAGAGCAAATCCCGTTTCCCGGCTGAAGACGATGTCATTGACGGCAAATGGGTTGTGGGATTTGACCGCATCAATGTCGCCGATCCCCAGATCCGCATCATCCAGGGCGCGCCGCGCCGCCTCGATGGGAGCTTGCGGCATGAAACCTTTCTCGGTCCGTGATTGGCCAAATCCAACTATCCGGATCTGAATGCCTGGGTCGGAGGCCCGCTCGCGCGCTGCCTCCGGCGTGGTCACCAACAGACCGGCCGTGCCGTCGGCCGGGTGGGTCTGACCGCCGAAGGTGATGCTGCCACCCGCCTTCACCGGCCGCAATTTGGCCAGCTCCCCGGCACTGACGTCAACCACCCCTTCATCACCACTTAACGTGGTGGAGGATTTACGAAAACGGCTATCGGGCACCTCGAACGGCAGGGTCATATAGCGTTTCTGAAAGGCGTGATCATTGTCCAGGGCGTCGCGGTATTGCTGATATCGCCGTACCACGACGTCGTTTTGCGCTTCGGTGCTGATCTGATATTTCCGGGCGACGTTTTCGGCCGTATCGATCATGGCGTTCTTGGCATGGGGGTCATGATTGAAGTTATCCATCACCACGTCTTCATGGGCTCCCGTGCCGCCCGGTCCGGCGGGTGCGGGATAATAGACGTGGGGACCGTTGGAGGTCCGGTCGGCGGTCAGGATCAGTGTGCTGTCCGACAAACCGCTCCGCACTTCATGGCAGGCTGCGGCAAGGGTGCGGGCGCCGGTGGCGCAGGCCTGGCTGATTGTGGGACCGGCCACGTCGTCGGCCCCCATCATGCCCATCACCCAAGGCAGGCCGTAGAACGATTGCCGTTGGGGCACGGTAAGGCCCAGAATACCGTGATCAATTTCGTCGAGGGGGATATCGCGGCGGGCCAGTTCCCTGGCACCTACGTGGGCAGCAAATTTCAGGCTGTGCAAATGGGACAGGCTACCCTGCCAGCGCGCGAAGGGGCTGGACCAATAGGCGCCATAAGGTATTTCGGCATCGCGAGCCATGGGCATATCCGATCCTGTTTGACAGCTTGTACAGATACCGACACTTTAGCCGAGAAACTGCCGGGAAGGCAGTCGCAAAGAGGAGGCTACTTCATGAGCGAGGCACGGGTGGATACGGTTCGGCTACAAACCGTTGTAAAGGGTTTCTGGGAATCCGCCGCCCTGATGAGCGGCGTGGAATTGGGACTTTTCACCGCCATCTCGCAGGGCAATGCCGGCATTGAAAGTGCCGCCGCCGCCCTGGGGATCGAAGCCGGGAACGCCGAGCGCCTGATGACCGCCCTGACCGCCATGACCTTGTTGCGGCGGACTGGCGATACATTCACCAACGCCCCGGATGTGGAACGGTTTCTGGTCGAAGGCAAACCCAGTTATGCCGGGCCGTGGATGTTGTTTGGCAAGCCGGCCTGGAATGAATGGGGGCAGTTGACCCAGCATCTGCGCCAGCCAAAATCGGAACAGAAAATCCTGGGCAAGTACGACGATGGCTTCACCGTCGCGCGGGCCCGGGACTATCATGCGGCAACCTATTCCATCGGCATGGGCGCGGCCCGGCGCTTTCATAAACAGGTGGATCTGTCGGCACGGAAACGGATCATGGATCTGGGCGGGGGCTCGGGCTGTTACTGCATCACCGCCGCGAAGACCCATGCCGATATCACGGCGGTGGTTCTCGACTTGCCGTCCGTGGTCGTGGTGGCGCGGGAATTCATTGCCGAGAACGGCGTCGCCGACCGGGTCACGGCGGAAGCCTGTGATTTTACCGCCGATGACTTGCCGCGCGATGCGGACGTGGCGATCATGGCGTCCAACCTGCCGATATACAGCCGGGAGATTATCGCTGGCGTGGTACGCCGTGTCCATGATGCCTTGTTGGACGGCGGGGAATTCCATTTGGTCGGTGAAATTCTTGACGATGATCGCCGCGGCCCCATCGCGCCGGCCCTTTGGGGTCTGTCGGAGGCTGTAAGCGGGTCGACCGGGCTGGCCCATTCCCAAGCGGATGTAATTAGCTATTTTGTGGACGCGGGGTTCAGCGATGTTACGGTGACGGAATTCATTCCCGGAACATTGACCCGGATTACGGGGCACAAGCTGTAATACATTTGTGAATTGCATATGACATGTAAACGTCCGCCAATGAAGCGACCGCGACAGTGCTGGAAAGCATGCGCCGAAACCACGCAGTCCGGCGACACGGCCAGCAACCTTGAACCGGCGGCCAACGGGATATCGGAGCAGTCCGACAGCCTGGGTCATTCGATTGATAACTTTCTAGCCGAGGTTCGCGCCGGGCGGAACTTTCATCCTTAATCATTCGGGAAATGAGTCCCTCGTTCCAGGCAATGAAGGGCGCTTTCCCTGTTTCCGATTGTACCGCCTTGGGCCTATCATCGCAAATTGGTGAAATAGCGGATATTTCAATGTTGGACCAGAATACAATAGCCTTGGTAACCCGCGCCAGTGCTGGTATCGGCCGTGCGGTGGCGATGCAATTGAGTGCGCGCGGGGTGCCGGTCATTTGCGCCGCCCGGCGGCTGGACCGCCTGGAAGGGCTAGCCGCGGAATTGCCGGGTCGGGCTATGGCCTTGGAACTCGATATCGCCGATGGCACGGCGGCGGACGGCATTTTGAGCCGCCTGCCCGAGGCTTGGCGGGGGATCGATATCCTCGTCAACAACGCCGGCCACGACCTGGACGGCCGCCAGGCCTTTCATAAGCGGTCCGTCGCGGACATGGCCGCGATGATCGAAACCAATGTCATTGGCATCATGCGGACCACATTGGCGATCCTGCCCGGCATGCGGGATCGGGGCCGGGGACATATTGTCAACGTGGGCTCGGTCAATGGTGTTGAAGCGACCGCCAATCATAGTGTCTACGTGGCTTCCAAATTTGCCGTGCATGGTTTCACCAATTCACTGCGTCAGGAGCTGCAGGGCACCGGCGTGCGCTTGACGGAGATCATGCCCGGTCTGGTCCGCACTGAATTCGCCGCCGCGCGCTGGCGTGGGGATGAAGAGAGGTCGGAAGAATTCTATGACAAATTCGACGCCGCCCTGTCGGCCGACGATGTGGCCGCCGCTATTCTTTATGCCTTGGAGACGCCGTCCCACGTCAATATTTGTGAACTGGTGCTGCGGCCCGCTTAGATCAAACGGCTTAAAATTGGAATCAATATTCGGCTGATAATTTGATCTATTTCAATGAGTTAACGCAACTTATCTGCGTTCAAAAGAACGCAGATTGCGCTAGTCATCACCCAAAATTGCGGCCGGGTCCGTTGGCGGCACTTGCGACGCGCTATTCCGGCCAATGGCGACGGTTTCACCCAAGGAAGCAGGCGGCGCATCGGGATCCTTATCTTTCCCCGTCTCGGCAATCTGGCGGCCCAGGGCGTAAACCGTGGGTATGTCATCGTCGCTCAAGGACGCCAGGCGCGGCTTGCGGGCCAGGGCGGCCTCGATATAGGGGGCCAGTTCGGCGGCTTTCGTGGCCTCGTGTTCCGCCTCTCCGGCCTTGAAAACAGGCATCACCTCTTTTGCAAAAAGCTCCAGGGAGGCGCAGATATGGTCGTGCTTGTTACGTCCGGATTGTTGAATGAAGATCACTTGATCGACGCCCGCATCGGCGAACAGGGCCAGATTTTCACGTAATTGCGCCGGAGTACCGATACCGCTGCCCCCATTGGCGCCGGGGCTCATGGGGGGCAGGCTGTCCTTGGCCGCCTGGAACCGCTCCCAGATATTTGTCCGGCCCGGCTTCTGGTCGCCATAGATATAGTGATGACCCAGGGCATAACCGAAAAACTGGAAACCTTCCGCGCCGCGCGCAAAAGCCTCCCCTTCATCCTCATGGCAGGAGAAACCGGTGACCATGGCAATATTGGCGTTGACCGCGTGGCCGATGGGGACGCAGGCCTCTGACTTGATGATGTCGTAATACTCACCGACCCATTTGATCGCGTCCGCCGGGTCGATGAAGGCAAAGGTGAGGGCACCGATGCCGGCACCGGCGGCCATGTGGATGGTCTCGCGCTTGGAACAGGCGACCCAGATGGGCGGGTGCGGGGTTTGCAGCGGCTTCGGCACTACGTTGCGGGTGGGCATGGAAAAAAACTGCCCCTCGAAGCCCGGATACGGATCCATGACCATCATGTTGGCGCATTGTTCCGTCGCCTCGGCCCACATCTCCCGCTTCCGGCCAACCTCGACGCCAAAGCCGCCCAACTCCAGGGCGGCCGAACTTTCCCCGGTGCCGAATTCGACCCGGCCGTCGGAGATCAGGTCCAGGGTGGCGATCCGTTCGGCCACGCGGGCGGGATGATTGTAGCCCGGCGGCATCAACGTGATGCCGTGGCCCAGACGGATATTCTTGGTTCGTTGCGAGCAGGCGGCGAGGAAGACTTCAGGCGCCGAGGAATGGGAATATTCCTCCAAAAAATGATGCTCCACCTCCCAGGCATAGTCGATCCCCAGCCGGTCCGCCAATTCAACCTGATCCAGGGCCTCCTTGAATAACCGGTGTTCATCGCCGCTGTTCCAGGGCCTGGGAATTTGATGCTCGTAGAATACGCCGAATTTCATGATTGACCGACCTGTCGGGATGGAGGTGAATGGGTCAATAAAGCCTGTACCCCCAAGCTGCAAGTTCGGAGAGCATAATGTTAAAACTGCACAGTTCCGCCACCTCGCCCTATGTGCGCAAGGTTCGTATCGTATTATTGGAAACCGGACAGAATGAGGCGGTCGAACAGACCGCGACCGTGGTCACGCCCACCAGCCCCAATGCCGACCTGAATGCCAATAACCCCATTGGCAAGGTTCCCGCCCTGGTCATCGAGGACGGCTCGGCGCTCTATGACAGCCCCGTGATCTGTGAATATCTCGATAGCCTGCACAGCGGCGCGAAAATGTTTCCGCCCCCCGGACCGTCTCGCTGGCGGGCCTTGCGGCGTCAGGCCTTGGGCGACGGCATATTGGATGCGGCCATATTGGGCCGTTATGAAACCTCCCTCCGTCCGGCGGAAATGCTCTGGCCCGATTGGCTGGCGGCCCAGATGCTGAAGATTTCGCGCAGCCTTGACGCCATGGAAGGGGAGGCGGCGGATTTGGCGGGCATCGTGGAAATCGGTACGATCACCTTTGCCTGCGCCCTGGGGTATCTGGATTTTCGTTATACGGATTTGGATTGGCGGGCCGCCCGCCCGGACCTGGCGGCCTGGTTCGATGCTTTCGCCCAACGCCCCTCCCTGCAAGCCACCCAGGCACCGGATGCGGACCCACTTCAGCGCTAAAGCACCTTAGTAAATTCCGCCGGATCCACGTTGCCGCCCGACAAAACAATCACAGTGACGCCGTCCAAGGTGACTTTGCCGCTCAAGGCGGCGGCCAAGCCAACGGCGCCGCCGGGTTCCACGGCCAATTTCAAGTGGTTGAAGGCGGCGGCCATGGCGACGGCGACCTTGTCATCGCTGACCGCCAAACCCTGGCCGCAAAGGCGGCTGTTGACCTGAAAGGTCAGCTCCCCCGGCTGGGGCGCCAGCAAGGCATCGCAGAAACTGGCTGCCCCCGGTGCTGCTTGTTGCCGGCTGCCGCTGGCCAGGGAGCGCGCGGTATCGTCGAAACCAGCCGGCTCGACCGTGTGGATATCAACGTCGGGATGGTGATGGGTGAGGGCGGTTGATACCCCAGCGGTCAAGCCGCCGCCGCCGCAGGGCACCAGAACGCGGTCGGGCCTTAAATCGCGTTCCGCCAGCTGTTGCACAATCTCCAGCCCGACCGTGCCTTGGCCCGCCATGACCAGACGGTCGTCGTAGGGCCGTACCATGCTTAAACCGCGCGCCGCCGCCATCTTAGCCGCGATGTCTTCCCGCGACGTTTTGCCATGGCGGTCAAAGGTGACGATCTCGGCGCCCCATCGGGCGGTGCCCTGTTTTTTGACCGCCGGTGCGTCTTCCGGCATCAATATAAGAGCTGGCGCGGAACAAAAATGCGCCGCCGCCGCGACGCCCTGGGCGTGGTTGCCCGAGGAATAGGCGATGACGCCGGTCTTGCGCGTCGCTGGGTCCAGCCGGCTGATGTGGTTATAGGCGCCGCGAAACTTGAACGTACCGGTAACCTGCAATGGCTCCGCCTTGAACAGCAGCCGGCCGCCCGCCCGTTCGTTCAGGGCCAGGCTCTCCAACAAGGGCGTGCGCACGGCGATGCCGGCCAGGGCTTCGGCCGCCGAAGCGATGTCATCAAAATGGAGGGGTAGATCAGTGCGCAGCGGTGCCATGGGCCTCCAAAAAGCGGTCAATGGCCGCCATGCATTCGGGTTCCGATAGATTGGGCGCATGACCCCGGTTGGGCACGGTGACCTGGATCATGTCCGGTTTCGCCTTGGCCATGGCCGCGAAGGTCTCGGCGCTAAGAATGTCCGACAATTCACCCCGCAAGGCCAGGACGGGAACATGGGCCAGGGCATTGAAATAGGGCCAAAAACCTTCCGGATTGTCGACCTGTTCCGTGGCATTCTTGGCGATGGCCGGGTCATAGTCCTGTACCCACATGCCGTCGTCCCGCTGGCGCAGGCCGCGTTCGGCTTCCGCCCGCCAGTCCTCGGCGCCGAAATCGGGGAAGGCGGGGGCGAACAGGCTCTTCATATGCCCGGCCGCTTGATCCAGGGTCATGGCGGCGGGGGTCGTGCCGGCATAGCCGCTGATCCGGGCCACGCCGATGGAATCGATTTCCGGGCCGATGTCGTTCAGCACCACGCCCGCCAGCGCCGGCGCCCGCACCGCGCCCAGAGCCATGGCGATCAGGCCGCCCAACGAGGTTCCGATAATGATCACTTTGTGGCAGCCGCTCAACGTCAGCAAGTGGCTAATATCGGAAAGGTAGGTGCCGGGTGTGTAGTTTTTCGGGTTGGGGTCATGGGCCGATTGGCCCCGGCCGCGCAGATCAAACGAGATGACGCGGCGCGACGGGCACAGATGCAGGGCCAGCGCATGGAAATCGTTGGTGTTGCGGGTTAGCCCCGCCAGGCACAGCACCGGCGTGGCCGCCGCCAGGCGGTCGCCATAGTCGCGATAATACAGTTCCAACCCGTCCTGGGCCCGGAAGCGGTGTTCGCGGTAGTCCATTCCTATGACGCGCCGAGGCCGACAAGAGCCGGCAATCCAGCCAGATTTTCCAATACCACGTCCGGATTGCCCGGCAACCGCTCCCGCGCCTGGTCGAAGCGGTTGACCCAAACAACCCGAAAGCCGAAGTTGGAGGCCGCATGAGCATCCCAGGCGTTCGAGGATTGAAAGCAAATGTCCGAGGCCGCCACGCCCAGTTGATCCACGGCCAGCTGATAGACCGCCGGCGCCGTCTTGTAGACCTTGATCTGGTCCACCGAAATAACCGCGTCCAGCGAGGGGCCGATGCCCGCATTGTCCACCGCCGCGCTAAGCATTTTGGGCGACCCATTGGACAGAATGGCGGTCTTCATGCCGCCGTCGCGCAGTTGTTGCAAAACGCCCGCCACTTCCGGATAGGCATCCAGTTGCAGGTATAGATCCATCAGACGCCGGCGCAGATCGCTGTCATCAAGTTCCAACGCCTCCATGGCGAATTCCAGGGCATCGCCGGTGACCTGCCAGAAATCGGCATAGTTTTCCATCAGGCTGCGCAGCCAGGTGTATTGCAACTGCCGCCCCCGCCACAGCTCCGCCAAGGGCTGCCACTTATCGCCCAATTCGCCCGCACAATGCTGCGCCGCCGCGTTGACATCGAACAATGTGCCATAGGCATCGAAGACACAGGCGCCGATACCGTCCAGTTTGCTTTCTGTCATGTTCGCTAATTTCCTAGCTGACGCTGATCGGCGTGCCCCGGTTGGCAAGTTCTTCCGCCGCAGAGAGGATCGGTGCGCCTTCCAGGGAAACCGAAGGCTGGCCGTCCACGCCCTTGGGAACCTCGCCGACCAATGTCACCCGATAGAGCTGGCGGTCATGATCGGTGGCGAAGATGTCGGTGGGCGCCAGATGGGACGTGGCGCGGTTGTCCCAAATCGCGATGTCGCCGGCGTTCCATTTGAAACGCAGGGTGAATTCCGGGCGCACGATATGCTCCCACAACAGCTCCAGCATGCGCTGACTTTCCCGCGGGCTCAGGCCGACGATGGATTTCAGAAACGAGGGGCTGAGATACAGCACACGCTCCCCGGTTTCGGGATGCACGGTGACCAGGGGGTGTTCGCTTTTTAAGGTTCGGTTCTTGACGCTGTCCTCGTAGGTCCCGATGGACGCGGCACCGGCCGGCGGGGCGAAGGCATGAATGCCGCGCAGACCCTCGACGAAGGCTTTCATGGGCGCGGAAAGAGCCTCGTATGCCACCGCCAGATTGGTCCACATGGTATCGCCGCCCTGGGGGGGGATGGTCACGCCGCGCAGGATGGAGGCCATGGGCGGGTTGATGGCGGCGGTGATGTCCGTATGCCAGCCGGACCACGGCGTGGTCAGACGTTCGGCGCGGTGGCTGTTGGCGGTGCGGTTCTTGGCAACGGAGTAAACCTCCGGATAGCCGTCCACGTGGCCAAACACTGCATGCCCGATGGTCGGCTCGCCCAACTGCCGGGCCAGGGCGACCTGTCCCGCATGATCCAGATTCTGATCACGGAAGAATATCACCTTCCATTGCAACAGGGCGGCACGTATTTCCCCCCGCGCGCCTGGCGTCAGGGGTAGCTGGAGGTCAACGCCGGAAATTTCCGCGCCAATGTGCAGGGTCAGCGGCGCAACATCGATTGCCGCGTCATCCGAAATTGAAGCTGTCGAATTCATTACCGTTCCCCCTGGATCCTATGCGCTGGCGTAGAAAGCCAATTTGTTGCCGTCCGGATCGCGCACATAGCCGAACGTCAAGTTGCCGCCTCTGATGCCCACTTCGCCTTCATCCGCGGCGCCCAGGGACAGCGCCTTGGCGTGTAGATTGGCAACCGTCTCGGGGCTATCGACCATGATCGCGACCATGGTACCGTTGCCGACCGTCGCGGTTTCACCGTCAAATGGTTTGATCACACCCAGCATGGCCGCGCCGGCCTTGCTGGACCACAGAACCAGCCGCTCATTGGGGATAATCTTCTTGTATCCCATGTCGGAAAACAAGGCATCGTAGAAGGCGGTCGCGGCTTCAAGGTCGTTGGTTCCCAGGGTGGTGTAACCGATCATGTTTGGAATGTCCTTTTGTGATGGCGCAAAGCCAGTACCATGTAAACTTATGAAACATCTATTTCATGCTAGGCTGTGGTGACAATTTAACTATCTCAGCCATATTGCGATAGCGGCGATTTTGACGAAGCCGAGGAAGTTCTGCAATAGCTTGTCATATCTGGTGGCAATGCGGCGGAATTTCTTCAGTTTCCCGAAGAAGCGTTCGATCTGATTGCG
>JAYGEA010000082.1:0-2293 GCA_046582635.1 Alphaproteobacteria bacterium | reverse complement strand
TCCCAGCCTTATCTTCTGTCCCACGGGCGGCATCGGGCGAAACAATACCGGTGATTATCTCGCCCTGGGTAATGTGCGTTGTGTCGGCGGCAGTTGGGTTGCGCCGCCTGATCTGGTTCGGGGGGAAGATTGGGATGCCATATGCGGATTGGCTTCCGAGGCGGCGGGGCTTGCCCGTTAAACCAAACAGCAATTTGGCCCGCGGTCCGCACGGCGGACCATACGGCAATCCGTATGGTAATCCGCAGGGCCGGGCGCGCGGCCTAACGTGCGTCAATGGGGCCAATCGAGAATTGCCGGCTGTAATAGCAAATGAAACTTTTCCGGTTCCAAAGCGCGCCAGTTCTTGCCACAATGAAACTGTACTGAATCGATGTTCCATTCGGCCATTGGGGAGATGACCATGAGTACGATCCTGGTACCATTCTGTGACGACGACCGGGCCGAGGCGGCACTCAAGACCGCCCTGTTGATTGCCCGAAAGTACAACGGCCACGTGGAAGGTTTACACGCGTGGCGCACGCCGCAGATTATTGCCGGCGAGGGGGTTGTGTTCCCATCCGAATCCCTGGCCCGGCTCACGGATGAATCGAAACAATTCGCGGCCTCGGCCCATCAGCGCTTCGACCGGGTTATCAAGGCGGAGGACATCGCCTACCGCGATATCGGTACCGCCGCCGACGGCGTTTCCTGTTCCTGGCGCGAGGGCGAGGGCGTGGAAAGCGAAATTGTTGGCGACTATGGCCGCCTGTTCAATATCATCGTCATGGGCCGCAACGAATTGGGCACCTCGGTGGATTGGAAGGCGACGTTGGAAGCGGCCCTGTTCGAAAGCGGCAAGCCGGTCATTCTCGCCGCCACCAACGGGGCCGAGAGCATTGGCCAGCATGTGGTGATCGCCTGGAACGGCGCCACCGAAACGGCCCGCACCATCGCTGTCGCCATGCCCTTCCTGCGCGATGCGGCGCGGGTCACGGTGCTGACGGTGGAGGGCGGCTTCGTGCCCGGACCCTCGGCCGAAGATGTGGCCCGCCACCTGGGCCGCAATGGCATTGATGCCTCCACCATGACGGCGGCACCGGGCCGGCGCAGCATCGGCGAGGCCATGGTGGACGAGGCCGCCACCGCGGGGGGCGATTTGCTGTTAAAGGGCGCCTTCACCAACAGCCGCCTGCGGCAAATGATCTTCGGCGGCGCCACCCGCGACATCATCAACGGCTCCACTCTGCCCGTCCTGATGGCACGATAATCCCGTCACCACGGCTCATTATTTTGGTCGGTTGGTATTGGCCGCCGGACCGTGGCGGTAGGGCTCCGCGCCGTCGCGATTTAGGCCGTGATAGCGGGGCAGATCGTCGGCAACATCAAACCAGGCGATCCGCCGGCTGTGGTACCAGTGCAGGCTGGGAACGTAAGCATCGGGATCATCGAAGGTGCTGATGTGAAACTCAATGTTCGGGGGATCGTGGTTCTCGCTCTCAATGGTAAGCGGGGTTCCGCATTGGTCGCAGAACGCCCGCCCAACCCCCGGCGAGGACTGGTAGATCCTGCGTTGCCCCGACGTGAAGCGGACTTTGTCGGCAGGAAAAATGACCAGTGTGACGACCGGCCCGCCGTTGTGCCGCCGGCAATCGGCACAGTGGCAATGGCCGGTGATCACGGGCTCTCCCGCGGCCTGGAATCGCACTGCGCCACAAAGGCAGCCGCCGGCGCCTTTTTCGGCCTTGTCGCCCATGATTTCCCTTTCTTATTTGGGCATTCTAGAACGGACGATGATTTCTGGTGCCCTTGGCCGGAGATTGGCCATTAGTTTGATGGCGCCAAATTCTTGCCGCTGGGTACTTTCAGAAAACATCCCATGAGAATGGTTCGAATATACACCCCATCATTCCGCCTCACTAGACGTGAGTTCTTATGAGGTTATCCATTCGACCCTCCTCTGAAAAGCTGATGTTTGTGACTAAAGAAACATCAAGGAGAGAACCGAATGATCATGCAAAGGCTGGGGCCAGAACTTGAAATGTGGGCCTGAATGGAACCTCGCTGCCCCGGGAATGATGAAGAATGGGCAGGAATCTGTAATATTTCGACATATTCAAAAGACCCCGTGTCACCCTAATGCGCTCAATTCCGAATATCAAAATCCACGGTATCCGGCATGTTTGGATGATTATGAGACAAATGTAATGTTTTGTAATTTGTGTAAGAGTCTGACTCGAAACTCTATGTTTCATAACAATATCTTGCGAGGCGCCGAGTGACGAGCCTGATATGGGCGATGAGGAGCCAAGCT
>JAYGEA010000007.1:0-29014 GCA_046582635.1 Alphaproteobacteria bacterium | reverse complement strand
ATCGCTTGCATAGCGTCCGCCACGGCGCTCATAATCTCTCCAAGTGATTTCAGTCCACATGTTGTGCCCCTCCATTGCTTTGACACAACGGAGAGAAACATAACATGCTGAAATCACTCAACTAGTTTCGAGTTGGCCTCTAAGGTTTAGGCGCCGGCGCCGTCCATGAGAATAGCCTGAACCGCCCGCACCGCCTCGGCGCGAAAGGCCACCGCCTCCCCATCCATGTCCGCGCGGGGCCGGGGTACGGGGTCAAAATGGTTATAGCGATCTTCACCCCGGACCAAAAGCGCCGTGGTGCGGCCGCCGATCTGCTTGCAATAGGTGGGTATGTAGCGAATGGCAAAGCCATGCCGCGGCCGTAGCGAGAGATTGGCTTCCGAGCCGTGCACGATCAGCACGTGGTGCAAGGACATCTCGCCCGGCTGCAATACCAGATCCACGGCCTCGTCTTCTTGTACTGGGACATCCAGCGCCTGGCCGCGGCTCAACAGATTGTCATTGACAAAGGTATCGGAATGGCTCAACTGGCCCGGTTGATGGCTGCCCGGCACAACGCGCATGCAGCCGTTCTCTCGATTGCTTGGCGTAATGGCAACCCAGGCGGTCACGATATCCGCCGGCGCCAGGCCCCAATAGGTCAAATCCTGATGCCATGAAACGAAACTGGGATCTTCGGGCGGCTTGGAGAAAAATGATGCCGACCAGCACAAAATGTCCGGTCCAAGAATTTCTTCAACATGATCCAGGATGGCCGGATTGCAAACCAAATCAAACAAATCGGGGAACAGCATATGGATATTGGACCGCAACAAGGCGCCCGCGTCCGCACCATGTTCTTGCTCAACTCGTGCCACAAGATCGGCGATCTTTAGCGCCTCCGCCTCGGATATGGCCCGGATCGGGCTCAAATAACCTTGTGAGCGGAAGGCTTCGCCCGCCGATCCATCCTTGGCGTCTACATGCGGCATTCGCGTGTTCCAATTTTTATGATCTATTGTCGGGTTTATAATCATCTTCGCGGACGGGCGCAAATCATGGCAATTCTGTCATAAGATCAGTGCACCCAGATCAGGAGGCCAACCACGCCATGAAATTCGGCTACTTCACCTTGTCCGACAACGCCTATCCCGACAATCCGCGCGGCGCCAACCAGTTCATCAGTGAAATTCGCGGGCAGGCGATCCTGGCCGACAGACTTGGCTATCATTCCGCCTGGATCGGCGAACATCATTTCGATTCCCTCGGCGTCAACTCCCGCCCCGGCACCCTGCTGGCCAGCATTATCCCCGAGACGGAACATATTCGCCTGGCCCCCGCCGTCAGTGTTTTGCCCCTGCACCATCCCCTGCACGTGGCGGAGGAATGGGCGACGATCGATCTGATTTCCGGCGGGCGGGTCGACTTCGCCGCCGGGCGCGGCTATGACCGCCGCGAATTTGCGCCCTTTGGCGCCCCGTTCATGGACTCGGCGGAAATGTTCGAGGAAGGCATGGAAGTGGTTCTGAAAGCCTGGAATTCGCCAGGACCCTGGTCCCACAAGGGCCGCTTCTATGACATCCCGGAAATGGAGATAACGCCCAAGCCCGTGCAGCAACCGGTGCCGTTCTATGTCGCCTCGTTTTCGGAAACCTCCGCCGACATGGCGGCCCGGCACGGCCTGAACATTATCTACGCGCCCTTTGCCGCCGGCATGGTCTATGGCGGCCTGGAACCCGCCGTCGCCAGCTACCGTGAAAAGTGCCGGGCCTTGGGCCATGAACCGGGCCGGGCCATGTGCAGCTATTTCATCCATATCGCCGATGACGCGGCTACGGAGGATTACGGCCGGGAGCGGCAGATGGCTTATTTTAAGCATTGCGTGCTGCCCGCCTTCCCCGACGATCCGGCCAAGGCACCGCCGACCATGCACTACTTCATGGATATCGTCCGCATCTTGCAGAACTTGAAAAAGGAAGACCTGGGCGAGCGTTCAATCCTGATCGGTCCGCCCGGCAAGATTATTGAAACACTGAAGTCCGTGGAAGCCGCCGGGATCGAGGAAGTGATCCTGTACTTCAATGTCGGCAATAAACCCGACGCAATGGTGCGGGAACAAATGCACCGATTTGTGGAAGAGATCGCGCCCGCGTTCATGTAGACTTATTCGAAACAAGAGGAGATCCGCCATGAACGTCATGCCCAATTCCGCCGCCGCGCGGGATATCGCCTATCAGATTCATCCCCAAACCAATCTGCGCCGGCACCAGGAAATCGGCCCGGTGGTGGTCAGCAAGGGCGATGGGGTCTTTGTGGAGGATGAAAACGGCAAGCGTTATTTGGAATGCGTCGCCGGTCTGTGGTGCGCCGCCCTTGGCTTTTCCGCCAACGAACGGATCGCTCGCGTGGCCTACGATCAGATGCGGAATTTGGGCTATTACCACACCTATCGCCATACCGCGAACGACGCCAGCATCGACCTGGCCGAAAAACTGGTGCAACTGGCGCCCGTGCCCATGTCCAAGGTACTGTTCCAATGTTCCGGCTCCGAAGCCAATGACACGGCGGTGAAACTGGCCTGGTACTATCACGCCGCCAAGGGCCAACCGGAAAAGATCAAGATCATCGGGCGCGAACGCGGCTATCACGGCAGCACCATCGGCGCCGTCAGCGTCTCGGGCAAGCCGGACATGCATGCCGATTTCCCCCTGCCCCTGCCCATGATGCGGCACACCGAATACCCCCACTACTACCGCCGCCACGAGGACGGCGAGAGCGAGGAAGACTTCGCCACCCGCATGGCCGATGCCCTGGAAACGCTGATCCTGGAAGAGGGCCCGAACACCGTTGCCGCATTTTTCGCCGAACCGGTGATGGCGGCGGGCGGCGCCATCATCCCGCCCAGGACCTACTTCGCCAAGATACAGGCGGTCTTGCAGAAATATGAAGTCTTGTTCGTGGCCGATGAAGTCGTCTGCGGTTTCGGCCGTACGGGCAATTGGTGGGGCAGCCAGACCTTCGATCTGCGGCCCCATATGATCACCTGCGCCAAGGCATTGTCGGCGGCCTATCAGCCAATCTCGGCCCTGTTGATTAATGAGGATATCCATCAGGCCATGCTGGCGCAAAGCGACAAACTGGGCGCCTTCGCCCACGGCTACACCCACGCCGGCCATCCCGTCACGTCAGCCGTGGCCCTGGAAGTTATCAAGATTTACGAGGAAATGGACATCACCGCCCGCGCCCGGCGGATCGGCGGCCGCATGATCGCCGGGCTGGAGGCGCTGGCGGACCATCCCCTGGTGGGCGATGTGCGCGGCGTCGGCATTTTGGCCGGCATGGAGCTGATGCGGGACAAAGCCACCCGCACGCCGTTCGAAGGCGGCGTCGCGGGCGCCGCCATGGACCGGATTGGGCGGGAAAACGGCCTGATCCTGCGGGTTATCGGCGACCGCCTGGCCTTTGCTCCGCCCTTGATCATGACCGAGGGGGAGGTTGATCAGATGCTGGACGGCCTAAGCCGCACCCTGGATCAGGCCCATATGGAACTGGCGGGTGCGGAACTGATGGGCCCATAGCCGCATGGGATGGGCACGGCGATGATCCGGGTTGCCTTCGATATTGGCGGTACCTTCACGGATTTCGTGCTGCACATTGAAGGCGACGAGGACGAGGGCGGCGGCCGTACCCATGTCCTGAAGATATCCTCAACCCCCGACGATCCCGGCGTGGCCGTCATGGCGGGTCTTGAACAACTATTGGCACGGGCCGGCATCGACGGCGGCGCCATTGACGGCGTCCTGCATGCCACCACCGTAGCCACCAATGCGGTGCTGGAACGCAAGGGCGCGGCCACCGGGCTGATCACCACCAAGGGTTTTCGTGACGTCCTGATCATCGGCCGCCAAAAACGATACGAAACCTACGATTTGTATATGGAAAAGCCGGAACCTCTGGTGCCGCGCCGGCATATTGTCGAGGTCGCCGAACGCATGGATCATGATGGCGCGGTGGTTGCGCCATTGGACATGGCATCGGTTGACCATGCCATTGATAGCCTGTGCGCGGCGGGGGCGGAGACCATTGCCGTGTCCCTGCTGCATGCTTATGCCAACCCCGCTCACGAACAAGCCATCCGGTCCCGCATCAAGGCGCGGTTCCCCGCATTGCCGGTGTCCCTGTCGTCGGAAATTTCGCCGAAATTCAGAGAGTACGAGCGCACCAACACGGCCGTCGCCAACGCCTACGTAAAGCCTATCGTGGAACGCTACATGGACCGTCTGGAGGGGGCATTGAAACAACGGGGCTTTGCCCGGACGTTGATGGTCATGCAGTCCAGCGGCGGCCTGGTCACGCCCGCCATCGCCAAGGAATTTCCCATTCGCATCATCGAAAGCGGCCCGGCGGCGGGCGTTCTCATGGGCGGCATCGTGGGCACGGCGGAAGGTTGGGAGCACGTCATCACCTTTGACATGGGCGGCACCACCGCCAAGCTGGGCGCCGTGGATGGCGGCAGCCCCGCCATCATGCCGACCTTCGAAATCGGCCATGTGCGCTACAAAAAAGGCAGCGGCCTGCCCATCAATCTCCCGGCCGTTGAATTGCTGGAGATCGGCGCCGGCGGGGGCAGCATCGCCCGGGCCGACCGGGGCATGATCGCCGTCGGCCCGGAAAGTGCGGGGGCGGAGCCGGGACCCGTTTGTTATGACCGGGGCGGGGCGCATCCAACCATCACCGATGCCAATCTGATCCTAGGCTATATCGATCCCGATTGGTTCAACGGCGGCGCCATGACCCTGAACCGGGAGGCCGCCGCCCGGGCCATCATGGAACATATCGGCGAACCCCTGGGACTGGAGCTGGGCGAAGCCGCCTGGGGCATTCACCTGGTCGCCACCATGAATATGGAGAACGCCTTGCGGGTGGTCTCGGTTGAGCGGGGCCGCGATCCCCGCCGCCATGCCATGGTTGCCTTTGGCGGCGCGGGACCGCTGCATGCCGCCCGCCTGGCCCGTGCCATCGGCATCCCGCAAGTGATTGTGCCCCAGGGCGCGGGGGTGGGTTCCGCCATCGGGCTGCTGCGGGCGGCACCGCGCATTGACGTCTCGATTACCAGGGTCATGCTGCTGGATGACAATGTGGGCGGCGCCATTGCCGAGATCTATGGTGAACTGGAAATGCGGGCCAGGGCGGAACTGGACCAAATGGCCGCCGGGTCCGCCCCCATTTGGTCGCGCCAAGGCTACATGCGATACGCCGGCCAGGGCTTTGAGGTACAGGTCGAACTGCCGACCGGGCCCATTGGCGCTGACTTTGGCGCCGCCGCCAAGGCCGCCTTCAACCAGGCCTATTTGCAAAAACACAAATTCCTCGACCCCGAGGCCCGGATCGAAGCCGTGGATTGGTCCCTTGCCGCAACCCTGCCCCAGGCCCAGGGCGAAGCGGATATGAGATTGCCGCAAACAGCGGGACGAGAACCCCATGGGCGGCAGGTCTGGTTTCCCGAAATGGGCGGTTATGCGGACACCAGGATCATCGAGAGGCAATTCCTGGGACAGGGCGAAACCATCGCCGGCCCCGCCATCGTTGAAGACCCCGACAGCACCGCCGTGATCCTGCCCGGCGATGTGGGGCGGCTCAGCGGCAACGGTCATTTGATCATCAACATAGCAGAGGAGACCGCGCCATGAGCGAGCAGACGAGCGACCGGGCGGTGGATCCCATTTCCCTGACGGTGATCTGGAACACCTTGATGTCCATCGCCGAAGAGCTGGGCACGACCCTGCGCAGCACCGCCTTTTCCGAAGGTGTGCGGGAGGGCGATGATTTTTCCACCGCGCTGTTTGATCGCACGGGCCGGCTGATCGCCCAGGGTAATTTCAGTCCCGGGCATCTGGGTTCCATGCCGGCCTGCGTGCAGCATGTCATCGCGCAATTTCCAGCCGACACCTTGCGGCCGGGCGATAGCATTCTGTTGAACGACAGCTTCATGTGTTCGGGGCATTTTCCCGATTGTTTCCAGGTCATGCCCGTGTTCGAGGCCGGGCAACTGATCGGATACGTTGCCTGTTCCGCCCATCAGGTGGATATGGGTGGTGCGGCGCCAGGCTCGCAAAAGGTTCACGGCGTGACGGAAGCCTTTCAGGAGGGGCTGCGCATCCTGCCCGTGCGGTTTGTCCGCGGCGGCGATATTGACGAGGATATCCTGCGCCTGGTGCTGGGCAACGTGCGCGTGCCCGACAAGGTGCGCGGCGACCTGCTGGCCCAGCACACCGCAAACCTGAGTGCCGCCAGCCGCCTGCGGCAATTGTTCCGCGAGCATGGCATGGAAACCCTGGATCGAGCCTACGAAATCATTCTCGATCGCTCCGAAATTGCCATGCGGGATGCCTTGGCGGCGGTGCCGGCGGGGACATATAGTTTCGAGGATTGCATGGATGATTACGGCCCCGACACCGCGCCCATCAAAATCGCCGTGGATATCACCTTTGACGGCCACGGCGAGGTGGAGCTTGACTTCTCCCGGTCCTCCGATGCGGTGCCGGCCGCGATCAATTCCTACATCAACTACACAACCGCCTACGCCATCTTTGCCATCAAGGTTTTTTGCGATGCCCACCAGCCCCAGACCGCCGGAAACATGCGGCCCATCACGGTCACGGCGCGGGAGGGTTCATTCTTCAACCCCAAATTCCCGGCACCGTCCGGCGGGCGGGCGGTGTTGCAGGTGCGCATTTTCGATGCCATCAACGGCGCCATGGCCCAGGCCGTGCCGCATCGGGCCATGGGGGCCTTTTCCCATTGGTCAAACCCGAATATCGGCGGCATTGATGACCGCACGGGGCGGCCGTTCGTGATGTACGACCTCTCCCTCGCCGGCTATGGCGGCCGCCAGGGCGCCGATGGGGTGGAGGCGTTGAGCCCGGTGATGAATTGTTCCAACATCCCCGTGGAGGTGCACGAAACCCATAATCCCATCCGCGTCCACTGCCTGGAACTGATCCCCGATACGGGTGGCGCTGGCCAATGGCGCGGCGGTTGCGGCCTGCGCAAGGATATCGAGTTGCTGAATTCCACCGCCGTGTTGTCCCACCTGGGCGACCGCCACCGCTTTCAACCCTATGGCCTGTTCGGCGGCGGGCCGGGTGCCTTGGGAGAGAGCCTTTTGAACCCCGATGGCCCAGATGATCGGGCCCAGCCCTTGCATTCCAAAGGCATGTACGACATCCAAAAGGGCGATGTATTGAGCTTCCGTCTGTCCGGCGCGGGCGGCTATGGTGCGGTGGAAAACCGCGACCCGGCGGCCATTCAAGCCGACCTGGCGGACGGCTACATCACCGAGGAGGGCGCGCGCCGTGACTACGCTTGGCGGCCTGAACCTGGATAAGCCGCAATGGCGCGGGCTAGTCGGGCGCTCGAACGGGCCGGCCCTGAGGCGCATCGCCCTGCACGGCGGACTGATCCTGGTTCTTGGCGCGATGATCCATAGCAAGGTTGCCCTGTGGCCGGTGCTGCTGCTGCCGCAGGGGTTATTGTTGATTTTCCTCTTTGCGCCCTTGCATGAATGCATCCATTCGACGGCGTTCAAAAGCCAATGGTGCAACGATCTGTTGGCCCATGTTTGCGGCTGGCTGGTGATGCTGCCGCCAACCTGGTTCCGGCATTTTCACCTGACCCATCACCGTTTCACCAACGATGCGGAACGGGACACTGAATTAGCCACGGCTAAACCCGGCAACCGGCGGGACTACGTGCTTCATATGACCGGCCTGCCCCTCTGGTGGTCGCAGATGAGCTTGCTGTTGCGCAATGCCCTGGGCCGGAACCGCGACAGTTTCATCCCCCAAAAGGCCCATCGCCGCGTGACGGTGGAGGCGGCCTGGTTCATCGCACTTTATGCCATGGCCTATCAAATTTTTGGCGAACACTTGTTGTGGGTCTGGGTCGTGCCAGCCCTGATCGGACAACCGTTTTTGCGGGGATTTTTATTGGCGGAACATATGGGCTGCCCGAAAGTGGCGAAAATGTTTGCCAACAGCCGGACCACAATGACATCCGCCGCCCTGCGTTTCCTGGCCTGGAATATGTCTTATCACGCAGAACATCACATCCAGCCCGCCATACCATTCCATCGGCTGCCGGCATTCCACGCCCACACCCGGCCTGGATTGAAGGTGGTTCAGGACGGCTATGTTCAATGGCACGCCGGGATTTTCGCCCACCTGGTCTAGCGGAAATCAAAGCCCTGGGATTTTAGTTCCCGGCGCAGGTTGTCGCGCAGTTGCGGGTCGAACTTCTTGTCCATGTCGTGGCCCCACGAATCGGCGGTGGTGACCCGGCCCGTATCCGTGTAATGGCGCGCCAGATCGGCATCATAAGCCTCCAGGGTCTGGCCCAGGTCCCGGTTGTCGCGCACGGTGCCGTGGCGTTCGTAATGAACCATGGTGGAATAATCCATGCGTGGCTTTTGGGGCGGCGCCTCGTCGGCCCAGCCGAGGCATAGGCCAAAGACGCAATAAACCTGATCCGGCAGGCCAAGTATCCGGGCGGTGGCGGCGGCGTCATTGCGCACGGCGCCGATCATCACGCCCTTCAGGCCCACGGACTCGGCCGCCATATAGGCCGCCATGCCGACCAGGGAAGCATCGATGGAGGAGACCAAACCGATTTCCAAATTATTATCCCGAATTGTATGCCCGCGCCTGGCCATGACATGTTCGATGCCGGTCAGATCGGCACAAAAGGCCAGAAAGACCGGCGCCTCGACCACATGCTGCTGGCCGTCGGTGACCACCTTCAACTGCTCCCGCGTGTCCGGATCATCCACAACGATGACGCTGTAGGACTGGATATTCGATGATGTGGGGGCCCGGAACGCGGCGCGGAGAATCTGCGCCACAAGGTCTTGCGGCACGGGGTCGCCTTTGTATTTTCTGATGCTGACACGGTTGTTCAACAGCTCAATGGTTTCACTCACGCTACTATCTCCAGTTATTTCTTTTTTAGGGTTCGGGCGCCAGGCGAACCAGATGACGGCCAAAATAGGTGCCCTCGAACATATCGCGAAAGGCTTGCGGGGCCTGTTCGACGCCGTCGTAGATCTTTTCCCGATAAATCAATTTCCCGGCCTTGATCCAGGCCGCCATTTCGGCTTGCGCGGCGGGGAACTGGGCCAGATCGTCAAACACCACCAAACCTTCCATGCGGACCCGATGGGTGATGAAGACCCGGGTGTTCTTGATGCCATGGACGTCTTCCGGCGCCAGATTGTAATCACCCACCTGACCGGACACCACGATCCGCCCGTTCATTTTCATGTGGGGCAACAGGGTATCGACAAATCGATTGCCCACATTGTCGAACAGCACATCGACCCCGTCCGGCGCCGCCGCCCCGATGGCGTCACCCAGATCATCCACCGCCTTGTAGTCGATGGCCCCGTCGAGCCACAGTTCGTCGCGCAGCCAGGCGCATTTTTCGGGCCCGCCGGCAACGCCGATCACTTTACAGCCCATAATTTTGGCGATCTGTGCCGCCGTGGCACCGACCATGCCGGCGGCGGAGGTGACGACCACGGTTTCGTCCGCCTTGATCCCGGCCACCCGCTTGAGGCCGAAATAGGCAGTCAGTCCCGGCACGCCCAAAATCCCGATCCAGGTGCTCAACGGCAAATCCGACTCCGGAATCTTGGCGAAATATCCGCCGCCATTCGACAGGCCCATTTCCGTCCAGCCAAAGGCGCAAACCACCAAATCGCCCGGTAGGTAGCCGTCGTTGTTGGACGTCACCACTTGGCCAATATTGAAGGCGCCCGCCACATCGCCCAAAGCCAGGGGTGGAATGTAGGACACCCGGCCGCTCAGCCGGGAGCGACCGCCGGGATCAAGCGAGGCATAAATATTCCGCACCAGGATTTCGCCCTCGCCCAGGTCCGGCACCGGCCGGGTTTCAATGGCGAAATCGTCAGGCCCGGCCAGGCCGTCCACGAAGCGGGCCAGCACCACGCAGCGATAGGTCTCGGCCATAAACTATAGACCCGCCATTAGGAAATCGTATTCCGTGGTACATCCCGGAAGGGGCGGTCGGTATCGTTGCGCGGCTCCTTGGGCATGCCCAAGACCCGTTCGGAAATGATATTGCGCTGGATCTCGTCCGTGCCGCCCGCGATGGAGATCGCGGGGGTAGAAACAAGAATTTCGGCGATCACCCCGCCCAGGGGGCTGTCTTCGCCCGTCAGCATGGCATCCGCCCCGGTGATCAGGGTATGCACCTGGTTGCCCAGACGGGCCACGTGGCTGGCCGCGAGCTTGCCGATGGAGCCTTCCGGACCCTGGTTGCGGCCCTGGACCTGGGCTTCGCGGGCCCGGCGCGCGGTCCATTCGGCGGATTTGGCCAGGATCAACAATTTGGCGATCTCCTGGCGCACGGTGGGGTCATCGTAGGTCCCGGTCTCCTTGGCCCGCTGGATCACCAGATCAACCCGGCCGGTGCGTTGGGGATACCATTTGTAGGGCGCCATGGCGGTGGCAAGCTCTTCCCGCTCCTCCACATAGGCCCGCTCCGGGCGGTCCGTGCCCATTTCCCAGCGGCGCAGACCGTCGGCGCCGCGCCGCTCGTGCATCAAAGTCGTGGTGGCGATCTTCCAGCCATCGCCCAGATTTTCGACCATGTGGTCCGGATCCACCACCGCATCGGTGAAAAAGACCTGATTGAACGATGCATGGTGGTTCATCTGCCGCAGGGGCTGCACCTCCACCGCATCCTGGGTCATGTCGAGGAGGAAGTAGGTCAGGCCCCGATGTTTGGGCAGATCCCAATCCGTGCGCGCCAAAAGCAGGCCCCATTGGGCATGGTGCGCGGAAGTGGTCCAGACCTTTTGGCCGTTGATGATCCATTTGCCGTTTTGCAAATCCGCCCGCGTGGAGGCGCCCGCCAGGTCCGAGCCGCTGCCCGGTTCACTGAACAACTGGCACCAGGTGTCTTCACCGGTCAGAATACGGCGGAGGAATTTTTCCTTGTGCATGGCGCTGCCGTGTTCCAGCAGGGTCGCGGCGGCCAGCATGCGGATGCCGGCGCGGGCCACGCCAATGGCGCCCACGGCCTCGAATTCCGCCTCAACCACACGGGTCAATTCGCTGGGCAGGCCCCGGCCGTGCCACTCCGTCGGCCAGTTGGGCATGCCCCAGCCGCTGTCGCCCAATTTGTTGCGCCATTCCACCAGGCCCAGATGGGGATCCCAGTTATCGCTCAGCCAGGCCCGCACTTCGGCGCGGACGGTATCTTCTGTATGTTCGCTCATCTGTCAGCCCCTAATCCTGCCAACGCTGTATCATGAGTTCCCGGTGATAGTTGGCATCGCCCAAAAACACCTGACTGCTTTTCGCCCGCTTAAACCACAATTGGGTATCGTTATCCCAGGTGAAGCCGATGCCGCCGTGGATCTGAATGGCATGAATGGCGGTCTGCATATAAGCTTCCGAGGCGCCGGCCTTGGCGAGGGAGGCCACGGCGGGAAATTCACCGTCATCTTCATCGGCGGCAGCGGCGGCGTAGTAGGCGGCCGATTTGGCCAACTCCACCTCGATCAGCATGTCGGCGGCTTTATGCTTCATGGTCTGGAACGAGGCGATGGTCCGGCCGAACTGCATGCGCATCTGGGCATAATCCAGGGCCTGTTCGCGCAACGCCTCGGCCCCGCCGACCATCTCGTTGGCCAGACAGGCCACGGCCTGATCCAGGGTTTTGGCCAGCGGCGCGGCGGCCCCGCCGGCCTCTCCCAGCAGGGTCCCGGTGACAGCCTTGAATTCCAGGCGGGCCAGCTTGCGGGTGGCATCGGTGGACTGCAACAGGCGGCGTTCAAGCCCGGCGGCATCGCCGGGTACCGAGAACAGCGACAGCCCGGCATCGCCATTGGTGCCCGGCTGGCGCGCCAGGACGATGATCCGCTCCGCCGTGTGGCCGTCCAGCACAAAGCTCTTAACGCCATTCAATTCAAAGCCGTCACCCGACGGAATTGCCGTCATGGTCACGCCGGAGGTATCCCAGCGGCCATTCTCCTCGGTGAAGGCCAGGGCGGCGCGGATGTCACCGGCGGCGATGGGCGGCAGCAGCTCCCGCTTCTGGGCCTCGTCGGCGCCGTTGATAATGGCCGTTGCCGCCAAAACAATGGAAGAGAAATACGGCGCGCACAGCAGGGCGCGGCCCATTTCCTCCACCGCGATGGCCAGTTCCACGAAACCAAACCCCTGGCCGCCGTAATCTTCGGGAATATGGATCGCGGTAAGGCCGAGGTCCTGGCTCAGCGACCGCCAAACCTCGCCATCGTAGCCGTCTTCCGTTTCCATCAGTCGGCGGACCTCCACGGTCGGTGATTTATCCGCCAAAAAGCGCCGCAGAACGGAACGGAACTCCATCTGCTCGTCGGTAAAACTAAAACTCATGGCCAATTCCTTACAGGGGCTCCCTGGCACCACTCTAGACTGCTATCATGCGTCAAACAAATGAGGAGATGGCCGTGGCAGACCCAACATTCATGACCGTGCACGAACTATCCGCCGCAATAACGGATGGCAGCCTGGCGTCCGCCGACATCGTCGAATGCTGCCTGGGGCGGATTGCCGCCTACGATGAAAAATTGCACGCCTTTGTCACGGTTTATGCGGATGAAGCCCGCCAGGCCGCCAGGGCGGCGGATCTGGCCATCGGTGCCGGCCATCGTTTGGGGCCCCTGCACGGTATTCCCATCGCCCTGAAGGACATCATCGATATGGAGGGCCGGGTGACCACGGGTGGCTCCATGGTCTGGCGGGATCGTATTTCGCCGGCCACGGCGACCGTGGCGCAACGGTTGATCGGCGCGGGCATGATTGTCATCGGCAAGACCCATTCGGTGGAGTTCGCCATGGGCGGCTGGGGCACCAATACCCACATGGGCACCCCGTGGAATCCCTGGGACCTGGACACGCCCCGCACGCCGGGTGGTTCGTCGTCCGGCTCCGGCGTGGCAGTGGCCGCCGGTTTGGTGCCGGCGGCTATTGGTACCGATACCGGCGGCTCGGTGCGCCTTCCCGCCTCCTACTGCGGCCTGGCGGGTCTGAAAACAACCGTCGGCCGGGTCAGCCTGTACGGCATTCTGCCCTTGAGCGGCACCTTGGATACACCGGGCCCCATGACCCGATCGGTCGAGGATGCGGCGCTGATATATGATGTCATCCAAGGCCCCGACCCCCAGTGGCCACCGACCCTGGCCCACTATGACGAACATCCCTTCACAAAAATGCGGGCCGGCGTGGGGGGCTTGCGTCTGGCCGCTATTTCGGGCGCGGAGCTAGCCAGCGTCGATGGCCCGACACTGGCGGCCTTCGAAGCGGCCCAGGAAACTCTCGCCGGCCTGGGCGCAACAATCACGCCGTTCGAGATGCCCCGGCCGTTTTCGGAGTTCGCCGGCATCGCCGGCCGCATCATCGGCGCCGAAGGGTTCCGCTATGTGGGCGAATTGGTGAATACGCCAAATCTGCCCGTGGACCCACATGTGCGCCCGCGCATCCAATTGGGACAGGATATCAGGGCGCACGAATACCTTGACGCCCTGGCGGAGAAAGAAGCGGCGAAGGAGGAATTTGACGCAGCACTTGGTGACTTCGACGCTCTGCTGTTGCCCAGCACGGAAACCCCGGCCGTCCCCCTCACGGAGGTGGACGAGGGCGGCACCCCTGCCCTGTTCACCCGGGCCGGCAACTGCCTGGACCTTTGCGCCCTGTCCCTGCTCAACGGGTTTTCACCGGGCGGCCTGCCGACCTCCCTGCAGATTGCCTGCCGGGGTTATGATGAGGCCATGGCCATCCGCATCGGCTGGGCCTATGAACAGGCGACGGACTGGCATCACCGCCATCCCGAACTGTGAGTGGCTTGCAAAGCGTCCCGGCCTCTGCTCCAATCGCCGCAACAAGATTAATCAGAGGAATGACACATGGCTGAAAAGCTGGGTCCCGGCGATAGTTTTCCCGATATGACGTTGTCTTTGGTTGGCGGCGGCAGCCTCAACCTGCCGGCGGATTTAAAAACCACCTATGCCATCATCCTGTTCTATCGAGGCCACTGGTGACCCTACTGCCGCCGGCAGTTGGTCGGCATGGAAGAAAATCTACAGGCCCTGAAAGAACTCGATGTGACCGTCATCGCGGCCAGTGTCGATGACGCGGAGAAAGCGGGCGAAGTCGCCGCCGATCTGTCATTCCCCATGGCCCATGGCGTCAGCCGCGAACAGGCGGACCAGCTTGGTTCCTGGTGGGAGGAGCGGCGCGGCATCATCCAGCCCAGCGAATTCCTCCTCGGCGCGGACGGAAAGGTGATCTACAACACCTACAGCTCCGGCCCCGTGGGCCGCATGAACCCCCCTGATATCGTCAAGATCGTCTGCTTCGTGGATAAGCAAAGGCGGGGTGGTTAGGGCTCGTTTTTCTGCAATGGTCCCCATAATGATCCCCGTAATGATCCATTGCGAGTTCCCGTGATTAGGCCGAAAATGGGTCTTTCTCCATTTGGCAATCCTATTAAATGTCCCTACGCCTGCAATTCCTGATCGTTACCGTGCTGGCCGTCGTCATGGCGGCGGGGTGGTGGTTCCATGACAGTTGGGGCGGCGGCGCGGAGGCGAAGAAATCCAGGCGGGCCGGCGCCACATTGGTTCTGGTCGATGCCATCACCTTGATGGATGACCGCATCACCCTGCGCCTCGTGGGCACGGGCAAGGCGGCGCGGTCAGCGGCGCTGCACCCTGCCGTCTCGGGCGAAGTCACGGCCATAAAATTCAAACCGCAACAACGGGTGCGCAAGGGCCAGGCCCTGATCCGGCTGGACGACACGCACCAACGCCTGAAAGTCCAACTAGCGGACGTGGCCGTGAGGGAGGCATCGCGGCAGTTTCAACGGATGCAAAAGCTGGCGCCGTCGGGTTATGCCGCAAAATCCCGTTTGGATACGGCCCAGGCAGCGGTGGACATGGCGGGTATACGATTGCAGCAGGCCAAGGCCGAACTGCGCGATCGGACCATATTCGCGCCCTTTGCCGGCATCGTGGGGATGACCAAGCTGGACCTTGGCGACCGGGTGACCGACGGCACCATGGCGGTGACCCTGGATGACCGTTCCGAAATCATTGTCGAATTCAACGTACCGGAGGCCCATGCCGGCAAGATCGCCCTTGGGGACGCGGTTGCCGTGAAGCCATGGTCGCAATCGGATCAGTTGATCGCCGGCACCATTTCGGCCATGGCCAGCCGCATCGACAGAACCACCCGGTCCTTGCCCATGCAGGCCAGTATCCCCAATCAAAAGGACCAATTGCGCCCCGGCGGCTCGTTCGAGGTGCAGATCGATTTCACCGGTAAGGCCTTCCCCCAGGTCCGCGAAGTCGCCGTGCTGTGGAGCCGAGACGGCGCCTATCTATGGCGCATCAAGGACGGCAAGGCCGACAAGGTCTATGTCAGAATGGTGCGCCGTGACCGGGGCCGGGTGCTGGTCGATGGCCCCCTGGCGGCGGGCGACCTGGTGGTGGTCGAGGGCGTGCAGGGCCTGCGACTGGGCCAAAAAGTGAAAACCGCGCCCTTTAAGGCCGGTCTTCCCAAGGCCAGCAAACCGAGCGGCGCTTCGTAATGGTCCGCCTGGGCGATCTGCCGTCTTTGGCCGTGCGCCGGCCGACCCTGATCGTGGTCATCAACCTGTTGATCATCGTGGCCGGGTTGAGCGCCCTGCTGGGCGTCGAGGTGCGGGAGCTGCCGGACGTGGACCGCCCCTGGGTCAGCGTACGGGCCTTTTTCGAGGGCGCCTCGCCGGAAACCATGGATGCGGAAGTGACCTCCGTCCTCGAAGGTGCCGTGGCCCGCGTCGCCGGGGTGCGCACCATTAGTTCCGCCAGCGAAGAAGACAACGCCCGCATCTGGGCCCAGTTCGCCCCCAACGTGAATATTGATGTGGCCGCCAACGATGTGCGCGAGGCCGTCGCCGGGGTGGCGCGGCGCCTGCCCAAGGGCGTGGAAGACATCGTCGTCGTCAAGGCGGATACCAACGCCCGCCCCATCATCCGCCTGGCCCTGCGTTCGGACCGCTTGAGCCAGGAGGCCCTGACCCATCTGGCCGAGGAAGATGTGAAGCCGGAATTGACCGCCATACCCGGCGTCGCCCTGGTCAATCTTTTTGGCGCCCGGGCCAAGGTTCTGCGCGTGGTGGTCGATCCCATGCGCCTGGCCAGCTATCACCTGTCCATCGACGACGTGGCGCGGGTGCTGCGTAGCACGGACATGGATGTGCCGGCGGGCAGCTTCAAGTCCGACGACCAGATGCTGCTGGTCCGGGCGGACGCCTCCCTGTGGCGGCCCGAAGATGTCGAGCGTCTGGCGATCAACGAAAACGTCCGTCTGGGCGATGTGGCCCGCGCCATCTATGGTCCGGCGGAGGCCTTGAGCCATACCCTGTTGAACGGCAGCAAGGTCATTGGCCTGAGCCTGGTGCGCAAGGCCAAATCCAACACCATCGCCATTTCCGACGGGGTGGACCGGGCCATCGCGCGCCTGAACCGGCGCCTAAAGGGCGCGGAAGTCATCAAGATTTCCGATGATGCCCGCTTCATTCGCGGCTCCATCCGGGAAGTCATCTACAGCCTGGGCATCACCACCCTGGTGGTAATCGCGGTGATCTATACCTTTATGAACGCCGTACGGCCCACCTTGATCCCCGCCCTGGCCATTCCCATCTCCCTAGCCGGAACCTTGGCCGCCATCTGGCTGTTGGGTTTTTCCATCAATATCCTCACCCTGCTGGCCCTGGTCCTGGCCACCGGCATGATCGTCGATGACGCCATCGTCGTGGTGGAAAACATTCAACGCCAGCGGGCCATGGGCAGACGGCCCCTGGCGGCGGCGGTGCTGGGCACGCGGCAGGTGTTCTTCGCCGTCCTGGCGACGACGGCAACCCTTGTGTCGGTGTTTCTGCCCATCGCATTTCTGCCCAGCGTGGCGGGCAAGTTGTTCAGCGAATTCGGTTTCGTATTGGCCATTGCCGTGGCCATATCATCGTTCGTGGCCCTGACGCTCTGTCCCATGCTGGCCGCGCGTCTGCCGGCGGATTGGGGGACGCCCAATCCCGCTGGCCCGGGACCCCTGGCCCGATTTGGCGGGCGCCTGACCGAGATTTATAAAACCATTCTCGATTTTACCCTTGCGGCGCCGTTTCTGGTTCTCGGCGTCGCCATATTGGTCGCCCTGATCGCCGTGGCGGCTTACCCCACCATCGACAACGAAATGCTGCCAAAGGAAGACCGCGGCGCGATCATTGTCTATATGCAAGGGCCCGACGGGGTCGGCCTGGACTATATGGACCGCCAGTCGGCCAAGGCGGAAGCCATCCTGCAGCCCTTGGTGGAGCGGGGCGAAGTGACCAATATCTTCGCCATCGTCGGGCGCTGGGATCTGAACCGGGTCTATCTGCTGGCCCCCCTGACGCCCTGGTCCGAACGTTCCCGCAGCCAACTGGAGATCGCCAAAAGCCTGCGCGGGCCGTTGAAAGCCATCCCCGGCGCCACGGCGCGGGTCAGCACACCCAACAGCCTGAACCTGCGCCGCTCCGGCGGCCGGTTGGAATTTACCCTGACGGGGGGCAACTACGGCGCCATCGCCGCCGCCGCCGATGACTTCCTGGTCGCCATCCACAAGCGCCTGCCCGGATTGGACGATCCGGAAATCGAGTACCAGCAGACCCAGCCCCAGCTCTCCATCAAGGTCAACCGCCAGCGGGCGGAAGATCTGGGCGTGCCGGTGGAAGGCATCACCGCCACCTTGCGGGCCATGGTGGACGGGCTGGAAGTCGCGGAATTGAACGTCAACGACCGCACCATTCCTGTCCGGATCGAATCCACCGCCGGCGCCATCAACGACCCCAACGACCTGGCCAATCTGTTCGTGCCCTCGAATTCCGGAAAACTGGTACCGCTGTCCGCCTTCATCACCTTGAAGGAGGTGGGCGTGGCGGCGGAACTGGACCGGGCCGGACAAAAGCGGGCCATCGAAATCGACGCGCCCCTGGCGCCTGATTATTCCTTGCAACAGGCCATGACGGACGTGCAGGCCCTGGCGGACGAGATCCTGCCGCCCGGTATCGGCCTGCATTTCATTCGCGAGGCGGCGACCCTGCAGGATACCTCCCACGACGTGGCAATCACCTTCGCCGTTGCTATCCTGGTGGTGCTGCTGGTGCTCGCCGCGCAATTCGAAAGCGTGTTTTCCGCCGTGGTGATCGTCCTGACCGTACCGTTCGGGTTGGCGGCGGCGGTGTTCGCCCTGAAATTCACCGACTCCTCGCTGAACATCTACAGCCAGATCGGCCTGGTCATGCTGGTGGGCCTGATGGCCAAGAACGGCATTCTGGTGGTGGAGTTCGCCGATCAATTGCGCGACCAGGGCCATTCCGTCCGCGATGCGGTGCGCCAGGCCGCCCTGACCCGTCTGCGCCCGGTGATCATGACCATGCTGTCCACGGTGCTGGGCGCCCTGCCCTTGATCCTGGGAAGCGGCCCCGGGGTCGAGGCCCGCGCCGCCATCGGCTGGGTGGTGTTCGGCGGCCTCGGGATGGCCACGGTCTTCACCCTGTTCCTGATCCCCGTGCTCTACAGCCTGCTGGCCCGCTTCCGCTCCCCCCGCGCCCAGGCCGGCCAACGCTTGTCGGAAGAATTGAGCGAGAGCGAAAGGGAGGCCGATCTGGCGTTCGGCAAGGCGGCGGAATAATCTAACGTTTCGCTGCAGGCTTTCGCCGCTTCGGCTTCTTCACACGCTGGGCAGCGGCGACCGCTCCCGTTGCCCAGGGCTCCATGTCTTGCCAACTGTTCAGAGCCTCTGGCCGCACGGAAAAATATGGCATCTTGCCATGGGTTTTGCAGCCCCGCGCCGCGAATGCGCCCCGGTTGATATCGTCCGCCTTCAGGAACAGGCCGCTGTCACGGGAAACGAGGGCAAACATGCGGTCCTCCAGAAACAGACCATGGCCGCCAAACATGCGTCTGGACCGGACATCGCCCAACGGAACCAGAACGGTCAAAACTTCTGTTAAAAATTCGCTATGTTCCGCCGCCATTTATCTCCGCCGTCCTAATAGTTCCGTGGCATCGGCTTGTAGAGAAATTCCTCGCTCAGCGCCGCGATGTCCGGGGCGCCGAGTTGGGCCATGATCAGGCCAACCTCGCGATCGATGATGTCGATGGCCTTGACGGCGCCGGGCTTGGCGGCGGCGGAGACGCCGTAGAGGGTGAAGCGGCCGGTGAAGACGAAATCAGCGCCCAGACACAATGCCGTGACGATGTCGGAACCACGCTGGATGCCGCTGTCCAGCATGATGGTCATGCGCTCGCCCACCGCCGCGACGATGCCCGGCAACACTTCGATGGATGCCGGCGAGCGGTCCAATTGGCGGGCGCCGTGGTTGGAGACAACGATACCGTCCACGCCAAGTTCCGCCGCCTTGATGGCGTCTTCCACGTGCATGATGCCCTTGATGACCAGATTGCGCGGCCAGAGTTCCCGGTACCGCGCCACATTGTCCCAGGTCAGGGGCGCGGTGACCTGTTCGCTGACCAGGTTGCCCACGTCATCCGCGCTGGCGCCCGCCTTGGCATAGGGCAGCCAATTGGAGATCACCGGCATGCCGTGGCGCAGGTATTCGGCCAGCCAGCCGGGATGGCCCAGGGCTTCGAGCCTGGTTTCCATGGTCATCTTCAAGGGCCGGGTGAAGCCGTTGCGGGTGTTGCGTTCGCGGTTTGAATGCACCGGAACATCGACGGTCACCACCAGGGTCGACAAACCAACCGCATTGGCCCGGCGGATCATGTCTTCCGATATCTTGTTATCCCGGGCCGCATAAAGCTGAAACCAGCCATGCTCCGGCGCCGTCTTGCCCAATTCCTCCACCGTGCAATTGGCGGAACCCGACATCACGAACGGAATATTGGCGTCGCGCGCGGCGGCGGCCAGCATCAGATCACCGCCGTGGCGGAACAGGCCGATCAGGCCCGTGGGGGAAATGCCGAAGGGCTGGTCATAGGTACGGCCGAACAATTCGGTCTTTTGGTTGACGCCGTTGATGTTGCGCATGTAGCGGGGCACTAGGGGGGTGTCGCGAAAGGCCTGCTGGTTACGGTCCAGGCCGACCTCGTCATCTGCCCCGCCCTCGATAAAGTCAAAGGCGATTTTGGGCAGACGCAGTTTGGCCAGCTTGCGCAGGTCGTCGTAGTTGATGGCATTATCAATACTCATGATGTTCCCGGTCGTTTGTGGTTCTTGCAGCCGCTATTTTGACCCGGACGGGCCCCTAGGCCAAGAGATGCTTCACAGAAGCTTCGCGATGGGGGAAAATAAATCAAACACAAATGGAGAGGAAACAATATGACGCTGACATTGGGCACGGGCGATTATAAATACCAGGTCAGGGAGGATTGGGCCAAACTGCCCGACGGCTGGGAGTTTCGCGACGTCGCCGGCGTGGCGGTGGACAGCAAGGATAATGTTTATGTCTTCAACCGGGGCGAACACCCCATGATGGTGTTCGACAGGGAGGGCAATTTCCTCCGCGCCTGGGGCGAAGGCCTGTTCGAGCGCGCCCATGGCCTGCACATCGGCCCGGACGATGCGCTGTATTGCACCGATGATGGCGACCACACCGTGCGCAAGTGTACGCTTGAGGGCAAGGTACTGCTGGAAATCGGCGTGCCGGGCAAGCCGGTGCCATACATGAGCGGCGAGCCGTTTCACCGCTGCACCCATACCGCGCTATCGCCGGACAATCATATATTCGTCTCGGACGGCTATGGCAATGCGCGGGTTCACAAGTATTCGCCCGATGGCAAGCTGGTGATGTCCTGGGGCGAATCCGGTACCGAGCCGGGCCAGTTCAACATCGTCCACAATATCGTGGCCGACGACGACGGCTGGATCTACGTGGCGGACCGGGAAAACCATCGGGTGCAAGTGTTCGATACCAACGGCAAGTACGAGACCCAGTGGAACAACCTGCATCGCCCCTGCGGCCTGTTCATGCCGCGCGGCGACTGCCCCCATTGTTTCATCGGCGAACTGGGGCCCGGCATGGCGGTCAACCGCCACGCCCCCAACCTAGGCCCCCGCCTGAGCATCGTCACCAATGAAGGCAAGTTGATCGCGCGGCTAGGCGGCGAGGACGGATTGGTCAACGAGCCGAACAAATTCATGGCGCCGCACGGCCTGGCCGTGGATTCCCGCGGTGATATTTATGTGGGCGAGGTTAGCTACACCAACTGGCCGGCCTCGTTCGGCGATCAGCCGCGACCGGAGGTGCTGCATACCCTGAAGAAGCTGGAGAAAGTTACGTAAGCGGCGCCCGCTCGTCGTACAGGCGGGCGGCGGCTTCCATGGTCATGAATTCGGCGCCCAGGTCACGCAGCTTGTCGATCAGGCGTTCCAGCATCAACATGCGGTGGCCCCGGCCGATGACGTATGGGTGGCAGGTGTAGGTGAGGATGCCCCAGTCCGTGATTCGGGTCATATAGATAAAATCATCGACCCAATTTTCCAGCACGCTGTTGGCGTTGCGGTGACCGGGCCGGGTGCCGGCCATTTCGAAATGCGGGTGGTCGTCCTGTGACCAGCTTATGGGCATTTCAATGAGCGGCGTATCCGCGCCGAATTGCATGGGTTTCTGCAAATCGATGACATCGCCCTGGCGCGCCCGGTAGGGGGAATAGTCGTGTCCCATCATGGAGCTTTCGTAATAGAAGCCGTGCTTGAGTAATAATTCCAAGGTATGGGGGCTCAAATCCCAGGCGGGGGAGCGATAGCCTCGGGCCTTTTGGCCGCACAGGCGTTCGATGGTGTCGTTGGCGCGGATCATCTCCGCCTCCTCCTGTTCCCGCTCCAGCAAAGCCGGCTGCACGTGGGTCCAGCCGTGATGGCCGATTTCGTGGCCGCCCTGAACCACGTCGGCGCAGGCATCGGGATAGGTTTCGATGGTGAAGCCTGGGATGAACCAGGTCGTGGGGATTTCCTGGGCCTTCAAAAGGGGCAGAATACGGCCGGCGCCGACAATGCCGAACTCGCCGCGCGAGATGGGTGTCGGGGTGGTCATGCCCCGGGCGATATGCCCCGACATGACGTCGAAATCAAAAGTCAAACATACGATGTGCCGTGCCATGATTCTGCCTGTTCTGTAGTTGTCGATCATCGCAATAGTGCGGTCAGTCGGCGCCGGTTGCAATGTGTCTATTCTGATTGAGAAAATCCAGCAGGACGTCATTGAATTCCGGGCCGCGTTCGATATTCACCAAATGCCCGGCGCCCTCGATCACCGTCAGGCGGGCACCGGGGATTTGCCGCTGCATCTCGGCACCGGTCTGGGGCGTCGTCAAACGGTCGTCGGCGCCATAGATCAGTTGCACCGGCACCGCGATGGCGGCGATGTCAACGGGGCGGTTGTAACGGGTCGAAGCCTCGATGGTCTTGATATAGCTGTCCTTGTGCAAGGCTTCGATGCTGGCCACCAGGCGCTGGAAATGCTCGGGAGAGGCATTTTCGCTGACCAGGGTTTTGGCCAATGGTTCGGCCATTTCCAGCAGGCTCTTGCCGGCGACCAGGGGCCCTTTGCGCAGATTGATGAATGCATCCATTTTCTCCGGCGACATGGTCGGCGTGGTGCCGGGAAAGGTATCGCACAGGGTCAGGGTGGCCACCCGTTCGGGATAGCGGAAATACAAATCCTGACTGATCCGCCCACCCATGGACAGCCCGACCAAGTGGATTTTTGCAATATTCAGATGATCCAGCAGGCGCAGGACATCATCGGCGAAGGCGGCAAAATTCAAGTCGCCCTCATAGTCATCGGATTGGCCATAGCCGCGGGCATCCCAGGCCACGGCCATGAAACTTGGGGCACAGGCCAACAGCTGCTCCGTCCAGTTGGTGCGGTTGCCGCCAATACCATGCAGGAAAAGAACCGGCGGTCCGGAACCGATCATGTCGTAGGCGATGCGCGGGCACCCCGGCACATGGGTGGTAACAATTTCCATGGTGTTCCAACTTACGATAATATTGCCATCAAAGAGGGAGAGAAGAATGCAAAGACGTACGTTTGGCAAGACCGGCCTGGAAGTATCTATTCTGGGTTTCGGCGGCGCGCCCGTCGGATTTCTGGAGACGGAACAGCGGGAAGTCGCCGCAATTCTCAACAACCTGCTGGATCAGGGCGTCAACCTGATCGACACCGCCGCCGGCTACAGCGGTTCGGAACAGATGATCGGCAAGACCATTGGCCACCGGCGGGACGAATATATCCTGGTCTCCAAATGCGGCCGCGAGATGGATGGGATCGAGGGCGCGGCCTGGTCGGAAGCTGCCGTCCTGAACACCCTGGACCAGGCCCTGGCGCGGCTGCAAACGGATCATCTGGACGTGATGTTGCTGCACACCTGCGATCTGGAAACCCTGAAACGGGGCGAGGCCGTGGGCGCCCTGGTCAAGGCACGGGATGCGGGCAAAATCCGCCTTCTCGGCTATGCCGGCGACAACGAGGCAGCCGCCTTTGCGGCCGGGTTGGACGATGTTGCGGTGATCGAAACCTCTATCAGCATATGTGATCAGGCCAATATCGGAGGGGTTCTGGCCCCGTGCCAGCAGAACAATGTGGGCGTGCTGTCCAAACGCTCCATCGCCAACGCGGCCTGGAAGGGGGCAGAGAACCAACAAGGCATGTACGTGAATTATGCCGAGAATTATGCCCAGCGCCTGGCGGCCATGGGGGTCCTGGCGGAAGATTTGGGGTTTTCCAGCGCCGATGACTGGCCGGAAATCGCCCTGCGCTTTACCCTGTTCCAGGCGGGTTTGAGCTGTGCCATCGTCGGCACCACGAAAGCGGACAATGTGGTGGCCAACCTTGCCGCCGCCGCCAAGGGGCCCCTGCCCGAAGACGCCGTCGCCACGTTGCATTCTGCATTCCTGCGGGCCGAAAAAGCCTCGGGCGAACAGTGGTTGGGACTGCAATAGCCGCAGGGCATTTTCAACTTTCGTTGAATCACCGGGCCACCCGCTCCCCCGGCCCAACCGCCCATTAATGGTACCCTGTGGGCGGTTGGGCCGGGGGAGCGGGTGGTTCAGACTGCATTGAAAATGCCGCTAATTGTTACCCTTGAGCGCGGCGAGACCTGTACTCAGCGCTTCGCTCAGAAGTCCCATGTCATGGTTCCAGGAGATCATCCGGTAGCCGCGATTTTTCAGATCCAGGCCCCATTCCAGGCTGGGCATCATGGCGCCCGCGGACTTGCCGTTTTTCTCGGATGCCTCGACCAGTTTGTCGATGGCGCGCTGCAGGTCCGGGTGGTCGTACTGGCCGGGAATACCCAATGACAGGGATAAATCCATATGGCCCAAATGGGCGACGTCGATGCCATCGACGGCCATGATTTCGTCGATATTCTCCAACCCGTCCTTGGTTTCGATCAGGGCGCAGACCAGGGTTCGGTCCATGGCGGCGGCCGCCTTGTCCGCGACATCGCCACCTGTGTATTCGTCATGGGCGCCGCCGAAGATGGCGCCGCGCACGCCGGCGGGCGGGTAGCGGGTCCAACTGACAAGCTCGCGCGCCTCCTCCGCGCTGCCCACCATTTGGTAGAGCAGGCCGAAACTGCCCACGTCCAGCATGCGGGCCGTAATGTGGTAGGCCTTGCCGGGCGGGCGGGCCAAGGGAACCAGGCCGACTCCGGTACAAAGCGCGAATTGGGTCTTCATGTCATTGACGGTGAAGCCGCTGTGTTCCAGGTCGTAGAGAATGAACTCCGCGCCTGAATTGGCCACGATGCGCGGCAGGCCGGGGCTGAGGAATTCGAAGATCATGGTGCCGTAAACGGTTTCGCCGGCGGCAAGCTTGGCCTTCATGGGATTGCTACGCATAGCCATCACCGGTTCACGAATTCGAGTACGGCATCGAAGTTGCCCTCGCGCACGACGACACGTTCAGCCTCGTCGATAGCGGGGGACGCAATGGCCCGGATCTTGTCCAGAGTGTCGGTGTGAAAGACCAAGGCGCCGAAGATCGAGGCGCGCCCGGCCATGGGCGAGGCGACCGCGCCATAACGCGCGCCATAGGCGGCGGGCGACATGATGGTCAGCCGACCGCCCTTTAAGCCGACGCCGAGGCTGTCGCCATCGCCGGACACGTTCGAACGCAGCAATTTGGCAAATACCTCGGCCTCTTCCCGGTGGTTGGTCGAGGCGATGACGAACTCCGGCATGGCCTGGGCGCCGTTGCCATGGCTTTGCCATTCCGGGCGCCAGACCAATTCCGGCGTGTGGTGTTCGCAATAGTAAACTCTGCCGCCCGGAAAGACGCCGTCGCGAACAGCGACGGTTCTAAACGAGGCGTCTTTCTTACCTTCGGGCAGTTCCACGGGCCGGGTAAAGGCCTTTGGCGGATCACCCGCCATGCCGAGGCCCTGCAAATGGGCGAATGTTTCATCCACGTTCGGCGTTTTAAAGACCAGGCCGTTGATGCCCAGGGGCGCCTGGGATACATCCTTGCGCGGGTTTTCCACGCCGGGCGGCAGGCCGATCAATTCCATATAGTCCGTGCCGAACATCATCAGATGATTGATCGAGCCCAGGGAATGATAACCCCGTGGTGTCAGGGTAAAGCCCAGGTCACGAAACAAACCCTCGGCCCGATCCATGTCAAACTGCACATTGATGACCGCGTGGTCCAGCTGCGCCTGTTCCGCCATTCGTTTTCTCCTATCCCGCTTGTATTTATCCCACCAGTGTCGCGTATGTACCCCGGCCCATGGCGACCAATTGATCCCGCTCGTTCATCACGTCAATATCCACCACTGTCACCGTCCGCCCCGTACGCCGCACCCGGGCCACCGCCGTCAAGGAATTCCCCACCGCCGGCTTCAGATAATCAATACGGATATTGATGGTCGGCACGCCGCCGCCCAGCAACATGCCGATCGCATAATCCCCCACCGTGTCCACGAACGAGGCAATGGGGCCGCCATGAAACTGCCCTGTGCCCGCGACCCGCTCCAAGCTGGGGTTCATGGGCATTTTGACAACAATTTCCGATGCCTCATAGTCCAGGGACAGCACCTGCAGTCCCAAGGTTGATATGGCGGGCGATTTGTCGAAATTGGCCTGGATCTGTTCCAGGCTCAGGCGGTCCGGTTTATCGTTCATTGTCTGTCCTTAGGGCGTCAGCACGACCTTGCCGAAGACCACGCGGTCTTCCAGCAGGCGGAAGGCCTCGTTGACCTCCTCCAGCGGCAGGGTGGTGTCGATGATGGGTTTCAGGGAACCGTCGCCCAGCATCTCGATCAAAGTGGTCAGATCCTCGCGCAGCCAGCCGTTGGCGCCCAGCACCTTCAATTCATAGGACCAGATAAAGCGCAGATCCTCGGCTGGGTCGTAGCCGGCCGTGGCGCCACAGGTCAGAACCCTGCCGCCGCGATGCAGCACGCGCAGGCCCGGCACCCAGGTATCGCCGCCGGTGAAATTGACCACCACGTCGACGCCGTCGTCATAGCGGCGGCGATGCGGTTTGCCGAACTTGGTCCAGACCGCCTTCATGAAATCTTCTTCGACATAGTTGATCAGATGATCGGCGCCAATCTCGGCCAGGCGGTCCAGTTTCGACTGGTTCGAGGCGCAGGCGATGACCTCGCAGCCCACCCGCTTGGCCAATTGCACCGCACAGGTACCGACCCCGCCCGAGGCGCCGAGGATCAGCACCTTTTCGCCCTTTTGCACATCGCCAATGGTGTACATCATGCGCAGCGCCGTGCCATAGGCCGTGGCCAGACAGGAGGCATGCTCGTAGGGGACATGGTCGGGCAGGCTGACCAAATGATGGCTGGGGACCCGGCACAATTCCGCCAGGCCGCCGTGCCACATCTCGCCGATCAGACCGCCCGGACCGACCCGGTCCACCGGGTCGATCAGGACACGGTCGCCGGCCCGCCAATCCGAGACCTCCGATCCGACCGCGACAATTTCGCCGGCGAAATCCAGGCCCATGATGGCGGGCATGGGCACCTTGATGCCGGGCATGCCCTTGCGGGTGAAAATATCGTGATAGTTCAGGGACGTCGCGCCCACCTTGACGATGACGTCCTCCGCGCCCGGTTCGGGATCGGGAAAATTATTATCGATCCGGATACTGCCGGGACCGCCGTGTTGATCTATGACTGCTGCTTTCACCTATCGCTCCTCATCTTGCCAGATTTGTTTGCCGCGCGCTTCCAGGCCCTTGCGGTCGACCTTGCCCGGACCCGCCAGGGGCAACTCGTCCAGGAAGATGACCATGCGGGGATGCTGGTAGGCGGGCGCATTTGCCAGGGCATGTTGTTTGACCTCGTCCGCGCTGACGCAAGCGCCCGGCGCCCGCACCACGAAGGCAATGGGCTTTTCACCCTTGATCTCGTCGGGCACGGGGACGACGCAGCTTTGCGCCACGCCGGCGTGGCCAACCAGGATGCTTTCCACCTGGCCCGGATAAATATTCTCGCCGCCACAAACGAACATATCGTCATCCCGGCCGACAAAATAATAGGCCCCGTCCGCTTCGCGGCGAAACACATCGCCCGAATTGTACCAACCATCCGGCGTGATCACCTCGGCCGTCTTTTCCGGCAGGTTCAGATAGCCGATGGTATTGGCCGGCGTACGCTGCCACAGCACGCCCTCGTCCGCCTCTTCACCCTTGTCATCGATCAGTTTCAGATCAACCCCATCGACCTGAAATCCGGCCGACATGGGCGGCACGGCCTTGCCCGGCAAAGGCCCCAGCACCATGGGACCGGCTTCCGTCGTACCATAGCCGTTCATGATATCGGCGCCGGGAAAGACTTCGCCCACCCTGGCCCACAGCTTGGGCGAAACCGGCGCCGACCCCATGCGGACGATGGAGACGGAGGACAGATCAAGGCTTTGCAGCAGCTCCTCTTCCATGAAAGACATGGCCAGCATGGTCGGCACCGAGGTGATCCAGGTGCATTTAAAGCGCTCAATGGCTTGGAGATATCTTTGCGCGTCGAATTCGGGCAGCAACACCGTCAGGGTGGATGCGGCGTGGCCGAACAGCAAAGTCAAAAGCGCATTCATGTGATACAGCGGCGCCGCGACCAACAGGCGATGGTGGTTATAGGGCCACTTGCCCATGCGCCCGCGCATGGCCCAGAGATGGCCGTTTTGCGTCAGGGGCACACCTTTGGGCCGGCCGGTGGAGCCGGAGGTGTAGAGCACCATGGCCACATCATCATCGCCGGGGCGAATTGCCTCGAACGGGCCTGGGTCCATCAGGGCCGCGAAGCCTTCGTCGCCCGTACCGTCAAAATCGGTAACCGGAAGATCTGCGCTGAAGACATCGCGGCGCGGGCCATCGCATATCAGATATTTCGACGCGCTGTCGTCAAGGACATAGTCGACCAAGGCGCCGGGAAATTTGTAGCTGATCAAAACGGCGCTCATTCCGGCGCGCAGGATGCCAAGATAGGCAATCAGAAACTCCGCCCGATTGGCGGAAAGGATCGCCACGCCATCGCCCCTGACCAGGCCCCGGCCCCGCAGCCCACGGGCGCAGGCATTGGCGGCATCGTCGATTTCCCGGTGGCTGTAGTGGCGCGGGGCATCCCAATCAAGGCAATCGATCAGAGCCGGATTATCGCCGCCCAATTCAGGATCAAACAGGGCGCCAAGGTTGTACGCAGAAATCATTTCGCTCTATGTGTGGATTGCAGGGTTCGGCAAAACTTTAGGTGCCCACCCCGGTGCAAGTCAAGGCGAGACGAACAAATCTCGATCGGTTATGTGAGACCGGTTATTTTGTGACATTTAGTTCCGCTAAGTAATGCAATAATTACCTTTATTATAAAAATATTAGTAGTTTGATATTAATATCTGGGTCAGCCCCTAATAAATTTCATCAATGATGATCGGCCGCCTATCTTCCAATGACAACGGTCTAACGAACGATTGGAGGT
>JAYGEA010000369.1:0-9688 GCA_046582635.1 Alphaproteobacteria bacterium | reverse complement strand
TCGCTTCCGCCGAAGCTTGGCTCCTCATCGCCCATATCAGGCTCGTCACTCGGCGCCTCGCAAGATATTGTTATGAAACATAGAGTTTCGAGTCAGACTCTGAGGGATTTGAGCGGGCTCCCACAGTTCGGCTATATCATTGAAAGACGTGGCGTAGTCCAACGGCCAATTTCATCGGGTTTTTTAGCCGGCGGCAGTCAGATTCGTATCTTGTGCGAAAACCCGACACAGACCGCCGATAAAACGGATAAGGGAGAACCCGCTCGGTCGAGCCCGTTCCGACTTCGCGGCACAATCGACGACCTGGCAACACCGCTCGGCAGCAAGAAGTTCAAATCAGCTACGCCAGCGACAATTTCTTTTGTCAGCAACGATGAACTAGATAAGGAGACAGCCGAACTGGATGCCGTAGCTCGCTTCGTCATCAGCCAGACAACTGAGGAGGCGGCTGAGAAATTTATTCTGTTTGGCCATTACAAGCAAAGCAAGACGACGGTCAGCGGCGCATTAACAGAAGAAGTAAAAGTCGCCAGTGTCGGATTTCTCTACGATAGATTTCAATTGTTAAATGATCCGAAAATTCTTTTTAACTATGAATTGGGCATACGACCGACAGCGACATTCGACTTAGCCCAGGACGCAAAAACATTCGGTTTTAAGGCTTTCCTCGCGCCCGGACTGGCCATTGGCAAGTTTATTTTGGCCCAGGAGAACGATGTATTCGCTGGCCCGGCCAAGGGCGGCTGGCTTCTTGTTTATCCCGATCTTCGACTAGTGTCAGAAGCCATGTATGCGTCGGATGCCGGCAGCAATGTGGCTATCAGGGACGATGATATGTACGTGGGTCTAGGCATTCATCCAATATTGGAGTTTTCGCTGAATGTCGGCAACGCCTTGGATCGTCTCCGATTATCGGCCAATATCGTTTCATGAGCGTGTTTTCCGCCGTCATTGACAAGACGGAACGTTATGAACTTAACGCCCGCTATGATTTTGACAGGGATGGCATCGCCAACATAAACCTAAATTATACCGACGGAGAAAACGCCGATACAATTCAAGATGAGCGCTATTGGAGCGTTAAGTTCGGGCTGAAATTCTAAGTTCAGGTCGGGCTGATGAAAGCCGCGCCATCCCTGGCATTTCGATACGGACATCGGTTTTACAAAGCTGCCTATTGGCGCGCTCGTGGTTGGTGGAAACAAAAAGGGAACATAGGGTGGACGTATGGGAATCATTGATAATGAATTGAAACAACTAGGTTTTTTTACCTTGATCCGGTTCGCTACCTATGATTCGTTCAGGCGTCATGGGTCTTTGGTATGATATGCGACGGGGTCTGCGCAAGGCAATTGCGCCCGGTCTGGGATTCTGCGTGCTGTTTTACTTCGGCTACCACACGGTACAAGGTGACCGCGGCGTGATCTCCTACCTGCGCCTCAGCGCGCAACTGGAAAGCACCGAAATGGCCTTGCGGGACAGCAATCGGGCCCATGAACAACTGGCCCAGCGGGTCGGATTGCTGCGGCCGGAAAACCTGGACCGGGACATGCTGGATGAACAAGCCCGGCGCATCCTTGGCCTGGCCCATCGCGACGACGTGGTGATCTACGCAAAGTAGCGGCCAATCGTTCAGCCAAACCTGGAATTCACTTGTCCGCCAACGGCTTGCCCGTTGATGGGATCTGTATCGTCTTAACCATCAATTAATCATTATTCAGTTAATTGGTAAAAACGCCTTGTATTACAATGGGTTTTGGCGCTTCACTTGTACTTGAAAGCGCCCGTGAAGATCAATTCTGAATGAGGCAGTGATGGCGAAAACGGCGAAGTCGAAGGCTACAGGCACTAAAGCTAGGTCTCAGGGGGCCAAGTCACAGGGAGCTAAGTCTCAGGGGGCCAAGTCTCTGGGAGCGGCGAAATCGCCGGCCCGAAAACGCAAGGTCTCACCACCCCCCAGTATTACCAAGGACAATATCGACGACGCGCTGGATCATTACCGGCAAATGCTTCTGATCCGCCGCTTTGAGGAGAAGGCGGGGCAGATGTACGGCATGGGCCTGATCGGCGGCTTCTGTCATCTCTACATTGGCCAGGAGGCGGTTGTGGTCGGCGTACAGGCGGCGATCAGCGAGGGCGACACGCAACTGACATCTTATCGCGACCACGGCCACATGCTGGCCAGCGGCATGGACGCCAAGGGCGTGATGGCCGAATTGACCGGGCGCATCGGGGGCTATTCCAAGGGCAAGGGCGGCTCCATGCATATGTTCAGCCGGGAGAAACATTTTTATGGCGGGCACGGTATTGTCGGGGCCCAGGTGCCCATCGGCGCCGGTTTGGCCTTTGCCCACAAGTACCGGGGCAGCGACCGGCTGTCCCTGACCTATTTCGGCGATGGCTCGTCCAACCAGGGACAGGTCTACGAATCCTTCAACATGGCGGCGTTGTGGCAATTGCCGGTGATCTTCATCATCGAGAACAACCAATACGCCATGGGCACCTCTTTGGGCCGTGGTTCGGCCCAGACCGATTTGTACCGTCGCGGCGAAAGCATTGGCATCGAGGGCGTGCAGGTGGACGGAATGGATGTGCTCGAGGTCAAGGCGGCCAGCGAGCGGGCGGTGGCCCATGTCCGCGGCGGCAACGGCCCGATCCTGATGGAAATGAAGACCTACCGCTATCGCGGCCATTCCATGTCCGATCCGGCCAAGTACCGCACCAAGGAAGAGGTGCAGCGGGTCCGCGCCGAACGGGATCCGATTGACCAACTGCGGGAAAAAATCCTGGAAACCGGCCTGGCCGATGAAGACGCGCTGAAGGCCCTGGACCGGGACGTCAAGGACATCGTCACGGAGGCGGCGGAATTCGCCCAGAACAGCCCGGAGCCCGATCCGTCCGAATTGTATACCGATATCCTGATGGAGGCTTAGCTGATGCCCGTCACCATCACCATGCCCGCCCTGTCCCCCACCATGACCGAAGGCACCGTCGCCGCCTGGCTGGTGGCGGAAGGGGAAAGCGTTTCGCCCGGCGACATGATTGCGGAGATTGAAACCGACAAGGCGACCATGGAAGTGGAAGCCATTGATGACGGCGTGCTGGGCAGGATCCTGATCCCCGCCGGTACCGAAAACGTCGCCGTGAACACCCCCATCGCCATCCTGCTGCTGGACGGCGAGGATGCCGCCGCCCTCGACAACTGGGTCGGCGAGGACGCTGCCGCGCCGCCGCCCCTGGAACAGGCGGCCGAACCGGAACCCATGGTCCCGGCCGCGGCTGTCCCGGCTGCTCCTGTTGTGGAGGCGGTGGTGGAGGCCGAAGTGCCGCCCGGCACGGAGATGGTCGCCACCACGGTGCGCGATGCCCTGCGCGATGCCATGGCGGAAGAGATGCGCCTTGACGAAAATGTCTTCCTTATGGGCGAGGAGGTCGCGGAATACCAGGGCGCCTACAAAATCAGCCAGGGCATGTTGGAGGAATTCGGCGACCGCCGGGTGATCGATACCCCGATCACCGAGCACGGCTTCACCGGTATCGCGGTGGGCGCCGCCTTTGGCGGTTTGAAGCCGATCGTCGAATTCATGACCTTCAATTTCGCCATGCAGGCCATTGACCATATTATCAATTCGGCGGCCAAGACCTTGTACATGTCCGGTGGCCAGATGGGTTGTCCCATTGTCTTTCGCGGCGCCAACGGCATCGCCTCCCGCGTGGGCGCGCAGCATTCCCAATGCTATGCCTCGTGGTATGCCCATTGTCCCGGCCTGAAAGTGGTCTCGCCCTACACGGCGGCCGATGCCAAGGGCTTGTTGAAAAGCGCCATACGAGATCCAAATCCGGTGATTTTTCTGGAAAACGAACTGATGTACGGCACGACCTTCGATGTTCCCGTGCTGGACGACTTTACCGTGCCCATCGGCAAGGCCCGCATCGCCAGAACTGGTACCGATGTCACCATCGTGGCGTTTTCCATTTCCGTCGGCTGGGCGCTGGAGGCCGCCGGGCAGTTGGCGGAGATGGGCATTTCGGCCGAAGTGATCGATCTGCGTTCCCTGCGTCCCATCGACATGCCCACCTTGCTGCAATCGGTGGCCAAGACCAACCGCTGTGTCACGGTGGAGGAAGGCTGGCTGGCCTGCGGCATCGGTGCGGAACTATCCGCCAGCATCATGGAGCAGGCCTTTGACGATCTGGACGCCCCGGTGACCCGCGTGGGGGGCGAGGACGTGCCCATGCCCTATGCCGCCAATCTGGAGGCCTTGGCCCTGCCCACGCCGGGCGGCATCGTGGCCGCCGCCAAGGCCGTCTGCTACCGCTAGTTCCGGAAATAATAGCGTCAATTACGGGAAATTGAGCCATGCCCATTATTATCACCATGCCCGCCCTGTCCCCCACCATGACCGAGGGTACCTTGGCCAAATGGATCATGAGCGAGGGCGATGCGGTGCGCTCCGGCGACATGCTGGCGGAGATCGAGACCGACAAGGCGACCATGGAGGTGGAAGCCATCGACGAAGGTATCCTGGCCCGCATCCTGGTCCCAGAAGGCACCGAAGGCATACCGGTCAACGCCCCCATTGCCGTCTTGTTGGAGGACGGCGAGGACGCTTCGACGATTGACGCCGCCCTGGCCGGCGCCGCTGCCCCGGCTCCAATGGCGCCGGCAGCCGCAGAAACGACCTCAGAACCGCCTGCAGAACCGGCCGCCGAACCAGCTCCAATCGCGGCACCTGCCGCACCTGCCGTTACCCCGGCTGCGGGCGGTGGCCGCATTCTAGCCTCGCCCCTGGCCAAGCGCATGGCGGCCCAGGCCGGGCTGGATTTGGCCCAGATTTCGGGCAGCGGCCCACGGGGCAGGATCGTCAAGGCGGATATTGCAGCGGCCGTCGCCGGCAGTGTTGCGCTCGCCGCAACAGCGCCCGCCGCGGCACCGGTTGCCGTGCCCGCGCCGGCGGCTGTGCCGGCGGCGCCTGGCGATGATTTCGAGCTGGAGAAGCTGTCCTCCATGCGCAAGATCATTGCCTGGCGCATGACCGAGTCGAAACAGCAGGCGCCGCATTTCTATCTCACCGTGGATTGCGAGATCGATGCGCTGCTGGCCCTGCGCAAACAACTGAATGACCAGGCCGATGGCGCCTACAAGCTGTCGGTCAATGATCTGGTGATCAAGGCCGCCGCCGTGGCCCTGATGAAGGTGCCCGACGCCAACGTGGGCTATTCCGAAGAGGGCCTGCGCCGCTACCGCAACGCCGATATCTCCGTCGCCGTGGCCTCGGAAAAAGGCTTGATCACGCCCATTATCCGCAATGCCAACGGCAAGGGGCTGGCGGCGATCTCGAAAGAGATGCGGGCGCTGGCGCAAAAGGCCAATGACGGTAAGCTGACACCTGAAGAATATCAGGGCGGCAGCTTCTCCATTTCCAACCTGGGCATGTTCGGCATCAAGCAGTTTGATGCGGTGATCAACATGCCCCAGGGCTGCATCCTGGCGGTTGGCGCCGGCGAACAGCGCCCCGTGGTCAAGGACGGCGCCCTGGCCATCGCCACGGTGATGTCGGTTACCGTTTCCGTGGATCACCGCGCGGTTGACGGCGCGGTGGGCGCGCAATTCCTGGCGGCCTTCAAGGGGCTGATCCAAGATCCAATGACAATGTTGCTGTGACCAGGCTGCTATAGGGAGCGGAAACAATGGCGGGACAAGCGTATGATCTGGTCGTCATCGGCACCGGGCCGGGGGGGCTATGTGGCGGCCATCCGCGCGGCGCAGCTGGGCCTGTCCGTGGCGGTGGTGGAGCGGGAAGACCTGGGCGGCATCTGTCTGAATTGGGGCTGCATCCCCACCAAGGCGCTGTTGCGCTCGGCCGAGGTCTATCATCTGGCCAAGACGTCCGCCGACTATGGTTTCACGATCAAGGATATCGAGATTGATATCGCGGCCATCGTCAAACGCAGCCGCGGCATCGCCAAGCAATTGAATGGCGGCGTTGGCCATTTGTTGAAGAAAAACAAGGTCGAGGTGCTGAACGGCCATGGCCGTCTGCTGGGCAAGGGCCGCATCGCCATCGAAGTCGACGGCGCGGCGATCATGGAAGTCAGCGCCAAGCATATCATTCTCGCGACGGGCGCCAGGGCCCGGAACCTGCCGGGCATGGAGGCGGACGGCAAACAGATCTGGAACTATCGCCATGCCCTGGTCGCCGATAGCGTGCCCAAGCGGCTGTTGGTGGTGGGTTCGGGCGCCATCGGGATCGAGTTTGCCAGTTTTTTCAACACCCTGGGCTCGGAGACCACGGTGGTTGAGGTGCTGGACCGGGTGCTGCCGGTGGAGGATGCGGAAATCTCCGCCATGGCGCACAAGGCCTTTGAAAAACAGGGCATGCGTATCCTCACCGGCGTTCAGGTCAAGGGCCTGAAAAAGGCCGCCGATGGCGTCACCGCGACCATTGAAACGGCGAATGGCAAGACTGAGGCCATCGTCGCCGACCGGGTCATCATGGCCGTCGGCATCGTCGGCAATGTAGAGGAGCTGGGCCTGGAGAACACGAAGGTGCATGTGGATCGCAGCCATGTGGAGGTGGACCCCTGGCTGGCCACGGGCGAACCCGGCATCTATGCCATTGGCGATCTGGCCGCCCCGCCCTGGCTGGCGCACAAGGCCTCCCACGAAGGGGTCATCTGCGTCGAAAAGATTGCCGGCGTTGCGGATGTGCATCCTCTCAACCCCATGAATGTACCGGGTTGTACCTATTGCCAGCCGCAAGTGGCTTCCGTCGGGCTGACGGAAGCGGCGGCGAAGGCGGCGGGGCATGCTGTCCGCGTCGGGCGTTTTCCGTTCGTTGGCAACGGCAAGGCCATCGCGCTGGGCGATCCGGAAGGCATGATCAAGACCATCTTCGACAAGGCGACGGGCGAATTACTGGGCGCGCATATGATTGGGCCGGAGGTAACGGAACTGATCCAGGGCTACACATTGGCCCGCACAATGGAAACCACCGAGGCGGAATTGCTGCACACGGTGTTCCCCCATCCGACCCTATCGGAGGCCATGCATGAATCCGTCCTTGACGCCATGGACCGGGTCATCCATTTCTAAGACCTAAGCAATTGGATACGAGCCAACACCATGGCCGACAGCGATGTAACAGCGCGCCAATGGCGCCACCCGGAAAAGCGTAACCGGCCGGATAGTCCGACGCGCCGCAAGCCGCCCTGGATCAGGGTCAAGGCGCCCAATTCGCCGACCTACTTCGAAACCCGCAACCTCATGCGCAGCCATAACCTGCACACGGTGTGCGAGGAAGCGGCCTGCCCCAATATTGGTGAATGCTGGAGCCGGAAGCACGCCACAATGATGATCATGGGCGATACCTGCACCCGGGCCTGCGCCTTTTGCAATGTCAAAACCGGGTTGCCCAAGGCCTTGGATGCCCATGAACCCGAATACGTAGCCAGGGCGGTCAGAACCCTTGGCTTGCGCCATATCGTGATCACTTCGGTGGATCGCGATGACCTGGCCGATGGCGGGGCGGCGCATTTCGCCGCAGTCATCACCCGCACGCGGGCATTGGCGCCCGACACCACCATCGAAGTCCTGACGCCGGATTTCCTGGGTAAGGACGGCGCCCTGGAGGTCGTGATCGCCGCCCGACCGGATGTCTTCAACCATAATCTTGAAACCGTTCCGGGCCTCTATCCTACGGTCCGCCCCGGCGCGCGTTATTTCGCCTCTCTGCAATTATTGGCCAAGGCCAAGGCGCTGAACGGCGATATCTTCACCAAATCCGGCATTATGGTGGGCCTGGGCGAGGACCGTCAGGCGGTGCATCAGGTGATGGATGATCTGCGGGCGGCTGACGTGGATTTCCTGACCATCGGGCAATATTTGCAACCCACCCCGAAACATCATCCCGTGATCGACTTCATCACGCCAGAGCAATTCGCCGCCTATGAACAAGCCGCCCGAGGAAAAGGATTTGACATGGTCGCGGCGACGCCCCTGACCCGGTCGTCCTATCACGCGGACCGTGATTTCGCCCAGTTGCGTGAACAGCGCCAGCGCCGCCAGGCCAAGGTCTGACGCCATGCCGACACATGGGGAGCTGAAAATCCTGCCCTATACGCAGGAGCAGATGTTCAATCTGGTTGCCGATATTGAAGGCTATCCCGAATTCCTGCCCTGGTGCGTGGCTTGTCGCGTCACTAAGACGGACGGCCCGGTGATCTGGGGTGACCTGATGGTCGGCTTCAAGGTGTTTCGCGAGACCTTCACCTCGAAAGTGACCCTGCATGCACCCGATGCCATTGACGTGGAATATATCAACGGACCGTTCCGTTACCTCAACAATCATTGGAAGTTCAATGCCGTTGATAGCGGTGCCGGGACCGAGATCGATTTCTTCATCGACTTCGAATTCCGCTCCCGCCTGCTGCGGGCCGTGGCGACGCCCATATTCAACGAAGCCGTACGCCGCATGGTCGGCGCTTTCGAAGCCCGGGCCGAAGCGATATATGCCGCAAAACCGCCCGCGGTTGGCCTATCGGATGCGATTTAGACCGGCTTGCCCTTGGCTTCCATGACGAACCAGCCGACTGAAGAGTTGGGGGCTTAATCTTGTTAAGCGGGTCGGTGCCACGAAGGCCATGGTGGCTGTGGCGCGAAATCTAGCCTGCCTGCTGTTGCGGCTTTGGAAAGCGGGAACCCATTACGACAAAACGCTATGCAAATAGTCTGAGAGGAAGAAACACATTTGACCCGAAGAGGTCGAACCGGTGGGATGAGTGCGATGCAATTGGTTGCAATCAAGCTTGCGTTTTATGCAGTGCACCGCCGTAGGTTCAAAAGCGGATAGACTGAGATGCTGGCGCAACCCAAAAGCCGACGCCGAAGAGAACCAAGCAACAGTGACAGTGACTCATGTAGATGTTTTTGGAAGGCGTTCTGGTCGGCGCGCGTTGCGCCGTGGTGCCGGTCCGCAAGCTGAGTGCGACAGGGCAAAAGTCTTCCCGGAGCGCCTGATCCGGTCGTTTCAGAGGCGCGTTGGTGGGGTCGTGGAAACCAGGTCATTTTGGGACTGTACCCGTACCGCCGGCGGTTCCACGCCTACCCGTCGTGCCGAAGGCGCGCTTACAGCGTGACGGGCCTCTGAATCGATCTGTATGAGTCTCTATGATTGTTACGTGGTATTTTCGTGGTGTTGGCAACGGTTCATATTAAATTATTCCGAAGGCACCAAGCAATCCGAATAATTATCAAGTTTTCGCCGGTCGCTTGATGGCAAACCTGGTTTCCCGTTCAATGTGAGCATTACCCGGGTTATTAATTGCCGATGGTAATTTGATACTTGCCTAATCGGGTGTATTTTTCCAAGATTGATCCGATGGGATAGTTGTTCACGAAGGTTTTTGCGGGTCTTGCTGGAAAGGGTCCAGCCAAGTGGTAGGGGCACATCGAATTCACAAGGCCGAAAATGCAAGTGGATGCCAGGATACAAAACCGCCTGATTAGGACTTCCCGAACGGCGCCAATAATCTTGCGATACCCTTTTGGCCAAGGCATCACGCGCCTGATATCCCCTGGCAGGTCTGCCATTCATAAGAGCTTCGATGGGCGAAAATACTTCTGGCAATATTCCCCCGGCCTTATACCAACATGCAGTGATAAAGACCCATATAGATCGCTTCAGAG
>JAYGEA010000366.1:0-15663 GCA_046582635.1 Alphaproteobacteria bacterium | reverse complement strand
CCGCCGGCGCATCCACTCCTACCTGACGCCCTCCCGAAACGATCTATATGGGTCTTTATCACCGCACGTTGGTATAAGGCACTACCGCTGAACCTCGTGGTGCAGGCTGATGGTGCGTCCGCCCGCCGGCTGGACATTGTGGCGAATGGCGGTGGGCCCGACAATCAGTGACAGCGTGTAGCGCACCGGCTCGCCCGAGCCATGGGGCAGGTCGAGCTTCCAATCAGGGCGGCCCTTGACCAGACGGCGGCCGCTGAGATCGGGCGGCGGGCGAAGCGCCCCGACCAGACGCCCCGAAAGGGTTTCCAGATTGACCACGGCATAGGTTTCCTCCCCGCCCAATTCGATGCGCAGCAACAAACCGCACAGGCGTTTCCCTTGGGAGGTTTTGAAGCGGTCGCCGTCGGCCACCGGGACCGGCCGCAGTTCCGCCTGGGCTTTGCCGAAATAGACGGCGGTACAAGGTTGTCCCTCGGGTGCGTGGCGCTCCAGAATACCCAGGCGCGGCGGTTTGACTTCGGCCGTAAGCGGCACGGCCGGCTTCGCCGGTTCTTTTCTGGCCGGCGGATCGGCCTTGGCTGGTTTCTTGGCGGCTGCTTTTGTCACTGGCGGGGTCACGGGGGTCGTCGGGGCGACGGGGGTCGTTGGCGTGACGGGGACTTTGGCGGCAACCTCCCGCTTGGCCGTGGGCGGCGGCAGGGGGGCCTGTTCGGGCGGCCTTCGACTTTCCGGGCTGAAGACAGCAATGGCGGCGGCCAGCAACACCAATGCCGACAGTGACCATTTCCAGATGCCGCTGCGCCTGGGCGTTTCCGGCTTGATGGCGGGCGGGGTATCGGTTGCGGCAATGCCGGCCGGGGCCAGGGGAATGTCCAGTTCACGGCACAATTTGACGACGCTGCCCGCGCCCCGGACCGCCAACCCGGGCGTTGCGTCCCGGGCCGCCAGGTGGTCGAAATCCTCGCCCCTGGGCACGACGACCAGCGGCTCGACCGGGCGTGTTGGCGGGCCGTCTCCCCATTGCCCGCGTTCACTGTCCAGGGCCTGCATTTTTTCGGCGATATGGCCGACGACGCCGATCTGGCCGTCGTAGTCCACGGTGCCGGTCAGACACAGGATGCGCTCCGCCTCGGCCACCTCGCGGCACAGGCTGTGTTGGCCCGCACCGACGACCGCATGGGCCATGAAGGCGGCCAATTGCCAACTGTCGCCGCTATCAATGGGGGCGGATACTTCCAGGCGGAAGCCGCCTTCGGGAAAGGGCCCGAAAAACTTCTCCACCGGGCCGCCGCCGGGATAGACGAAATCATCATAGCGGTCGGAGATGGCCAGGCGTTCCGAACCGCGGCCCAGAACCATCATGGACAACGGCGCCCGCTCCCGGCTGATGCGCTGAATTTGTACCGGGCCGGCGGTGGTCAGGGCGAAGATGGCGAAGGCCGTCACCGCAACAGCGCCTCCGTGCCCGGATCGCGCAGCAGGGGCAATATGGCGTCGTCCGCCCGCACGATGAACTGAATGACGCCGCGATGGGGGCTGGGCAGGGGGAAGCGGTGGCAATGGTCATCCCCATCGCAAAGCACCAGAACAGCAGGCGCCGTCCCGGCTGCGCCGCCATCCAATTCCAGAATGACGATGAACTGATCAGCCTCCGCCTTGGAGGCTTCCACGGAAATGCGGCAGCCAACCCCGCGCCGGGGCGGGATCTGGTCGGTGCTGGCCGCGATCACCTCGCCCAGGCGGTAGACCGCGCCGGCGGCGACAAAGCCGCGATAGGCCCGGCGCAAACTCAAATTCCGCAGCAACGCTGCCTCCAGCTCCCCATCGGAGGGGGGGAGCGGTGCCGTGGCATGGGCATGGAGCCGGGGCGCGGAGATGGCGGGCGCCTCCCCGGCAAACACCGATGCGTCATCCAACAACGCGCGGCCATGGGACAGGGCGGCGAAGGTCTGCCGCGCGTCTTCCAGGGCCTTGCTATCGGGCATTTCGATCTCGATCATCGCTCACTCCATAAAGCTTGCCGAACTCGGACGCGAAGGCGGCGGTATCCAGTCTGAATTGGGCATCCAGCCCGCCGTCCTGTTCCAACCGCTCCAGGCCGCCGAGATAGCCGTCCAGCACCTGGCCCACGGTGTACAACACACCCGCGCCGACGCGGAAGCCCTCCCGCCGGTCGGCCCGGTCCAGGGCCTCCGCCTCGAAACCACGCCGGGCGATCTGTTTGAAGGCCTTTGCCGCCTCCACCTCGAGCGCCGCCAGTTGTGACCCATCGATTTCCCCGCCCTGATCAATATGTCGCCGGGCCGCGTCGAACATGCGGTCGGGGGCATGCTCGGACAGGGCAATGACGTCGCCATCACCCCTCTGGCGCAGGACGTGGTAGGCGGCCTTTTCCAGCCGCTCCAAATGTCCATGCAGCTTTTCGTATAGGGCGCGTCTCTCGGCGTAGGGTTCCGCCGTGCCGCAGGCCAGCAGATTTGCTGCGACGGACTGGCCGGGGTGGAATTGCAGGGCGGTGGTGATCGCCGCCTGAACCGTGCCAAAGGCTATATAGCGCAAAAATGCCAGGGGCAGGCGGCGGGCGAAGGGCCCGAATTCGGTCAATGGCGCCAGGGGCTCCCGCTCTCCGGTACCGGTGAAAAATTTGATCTCCGCCGCCGGGCCGCTGTCCAGCAACGCCAAGGGGTCGGACCAGGCCGCCAGGTTATCCAGTTCACCTGGATCATTGTGCAGATCGTCCGGTTCCACCTCCCCCAGGTCCCGGTCGCTGCCCAGGGGCGCCGCCGTCTCCCCTGCGCGCCGGGCCTGGGTGGCGGCCATGGCGGCGGTGAAATCGGCGAAGCGCTGAAAGGCACGGCGGTAGGTGCGAAAGTCGCCTTGGTTGTGGCGGCACCAGAATTGCAGAATATCCTCATCGGCGAAATCCAGGCGCGGGCTGTCGCCCCGCGCCCCATCATCCCGCCCGCGCAGATAATTCAGGATCGCCATGAAGGCTTCGTCGTGCATGCCCTGTTCCAGATGGTCATTGCGGTATTGCCGCAGGGTAGCGGCCAGGCCATTGGCGCCGTCCGGGATGGCGCGCATCCGTCCGCCATCGGCCACCATTGCCGCGAAGGTGTCGTTCAATCGGTCGTGGAAGGCGAAGTCATCCATGCTGGCGAGGAATTCGTAGAGGGCGACCAGAAACGGCATGCGGCCAAAGGTGACCAAGAACCCGCCTTCATCATACTGGGCGGCAATACCGTCTTCGCGCCAATCGCCGTCACGTCCGTCCGCCTCGTCCGAAATGACCTCCAGTTCCCATTTGCACCGCGCGGCGGTGATCTGCTCCGGACCAAGAAAAAACTGCCATCGCCCGGCCAGGTCGACCTTGGCGGAATGGAGGATGTTGATCAGGTGGCACAGCTCAAACAGCGGCGCGTCCCGGTTTCTGGCACCGCCGTGACCGACCAGAAACAGGGCCAGGCGCTGCAGGACGAGGCGGCTGTACCGGGCCTCGCCGCTGCTCGCGGTTGCGTCGGCCAGGGCGCGGAAATCGCCCAGGAACTGGCCGTCGGCACCGCTGCCAATAAATGCTGCTCACTCATCATAAGCGCCCATGTGAATCTGGCCGGTGCGAATCTGCTGGCGGTAGTTTAGCCGAAGTTTCCTGACCTTGCCCACATAGGGATAGGTGGCGGGGATAATTCGGGCCCGGGGCAGATCACCCACCGCCGAGCCGCCGTTGTAATAGGACAGCGCCAGATCGGTCCGCCCGCGATAGCGGTGCAGCAGACGGCGTAGAAAATGCAGTCCCAGACGAATATTCAGGCGCGGCTGCCAAAGCTGCCCCGGGGTGATGCCGTATTCCTCCCAGGCGGTGCGGGGCATGATCTGCATGACACCACGGGCCCCCTTGTGGCTGCGCACGGTTGGATTGAAATCGGATTCCGCATGCGCCACGGCCAGGGCCAGTGCAGGCGGAATGCCCATGTTGCGCGCCTCCACCAGCACCAGGCGCTGGACCGAGCCGCGCTGCATCAGCGCCTGTTGCCCGGACGCTTGGGCGCCGGTGGCACAGAGCAGGATGGTCAGAAACAAGGCGGTGGCGCGCATGACGGTCAGCCCCGGCGCCAATGACGCCCATGACGCCAATGGGGGGTGAAGTCATCCAGATCAGCGTGATGGTGACGGTGGTCCCGATGTAGGTCCTGGCGATGTTCCCGGCGAAGTTCCCGACGCTGGGCCTGGCGGCGTTGCGCCCGTTTTTCGGCCCGCAATGCCGCCCGGTCCGCGCGGATCATTCGGATGCGGCGTTCGTAGCGGCGTTCGGCCTCCGCCTCCGCCTTTGCTCCATGCTGGGACGCGATTTCCCGCTCATCCTGGGCCCACGTCTCCGCCGGCACGGTGCGGGCCGGTGTCCATTTGACTTTTATGCTGGCGACCCGCCGTTCGTTATCGCGCCAGATATTGCCTTGCGCGGCATAACGCTTCTGCCACGCCAGCACCGAGCGCACATAGGGGCGGTTATAGCCATGGGCCTTGGCCTTGGCCCCGGTGCCGCGCAGGCCGCCGCCGTTGTAGTGCGACAGCGCCAAATCCCAGCGCCCGCCGTAGCGTTCGATCAACTGCTCTAAAAAGCCCAGGCCCAGCTGGATGTTCAGGCGGGGGTCCCATAGTTCGTCCGCCGCGACGCCGAATTCCTCCCGCGCCGTGCGCGGCATGATCTGCATGACGCCACGGGCCCCCTTGTGGGACTCGGCATCGCCCCGAAAATTAGATTCCACCCTGGCCAGGGCCAGGGCCAAGGACGGCGGCAAGCTCGTCGCCTCCGCCTCCGCCACCACAAGGCGCTGGATTTGCGTGCGGTCCAGCGCCCCCTGTGTGGTGCGCGCCTCGGCGCCCGAGGCCAGAAGGGTGGCCGCCAGGGACAGTCCCAGCAACGCGGTTTTCGCTGTCGGATAAGGTTTCATTGTCGGTGCTCCTTGATGGCGTCCAGCCAATGGTGGTTAAGCGTGGTGACCGTAAGATCGGGCAGGGCCAGGCGGGCCTTGGCCGCCATCACCGCCGCCAGGGAAAGACTGGGTGCGACCGCCAGCACGGGTGCTTTCATGGCGGCCATGCGGTTGGGGTCCAGGGGCCGCAGTTTGTCGTCGAAAAACCGCCCGTCGGTGAAAATGATCAGGTCCCGCGCCTGCAATACCCGTGCCGCGCCTCTGCCCTGGCTGGTCTGACCCTCGGGCGCCAGCAGCCGAATCTGATTGGGCGTCGCTATGGTCTGCGTGACCTGGGTCGCCCGACCCTGCCCGCCCATGGAAACCATGGTCAGGATCATGATGGCGAAAAAGGCCATGGCGAGCGCCAGGGCGATTTCCGTCATTGCATTTCCGCTGTCGCCGCCCGCCATGGCCATTATCTCCGCCCACGTGATCATTGATGTTGCCGGGTCTATGACGCCGCCAGGGCCATTTTTTGCGGCTGCCATGGGAAATCAATAAAAATACCCAAATAACGCGTAAAATATTCTATAAAAACGTTTATAAATAGAAATATCGCCTTGATTCGAAGCCGTGATTCACGCATCCGTGAAAATTGTGCTATAAGGCCCCTCCGCTGTATGGGCTCGGGCGATCAAGGACAAGTTGGGGAACTTGACCGCCAGGGCGTAATTAACGATGAAGCGCGGGGAAACGGCTCGCCCAGAGCCGGCGCGGCAATAAAAATCGGCGGTTTGGGAACAATAGTTGGTTAGGAATTACAATATGAAAGTAAGGGGCTTGCCCAAGCCGCAAGGCTTATACACCCCGGAAAACGAGCACGATAATTGCGGCGTCGGGTTTTTGGCGAATATCAAGAACCGGAAGAGCCACGAGATTATTCGTCAGGGGTTGCAGATCCTGGTCAATCTGGACCATCGGGGCGCGGTTGGCGCTGACCCGTTGGCAGGTGACGGCGCGGGCATCCTGCTGCAGGTTCCCGACCGTCTGTTTCGCGAATATTGTGCCGAAAAAGGCCTTACCCTGCCAGCGGCCGGCGAATACGGCGTGGGCATGTTCTTCATGCCCCGTGATGACAAATCGGTCGATATCTGTGCGGCGGCGGTGGAAAAAGTAGTCGCGGCGGAAGGGCAGGTTTGTCTGGGCTGGCGTGACGTCCCCGTCGACAACAGCTTCCTGGGCGAAAGCGTCAAGGCGGACGAGCCGCGCATCCGGCAACTGTTCATCGGCCGTGGCCCCGACACCGCCGATCAGGATGCCTTCGAACGCAAACTTTTCGTCATTCGCAAACAATGCCACAGGGAAGTCGGCAAAAGCGGCATCGAAGATGCCGATGCCTTTTATGCCACGACCATGTCCAGCCGGACGATTGTTTATAAAGGCATGGTGTTGTCGGGCAATCTGTCAAACTATTACCTTGATTTGCAGGACAGCCGGGCGGAATCCGCCCTGGCCCTGGTGCATCAGCGGTTTTCCACCAATACCTTCCCATCCTGGAAGTTGGCGCAGCCTTTCCGTTTTCTCTGCCATAATGGCGAGATCAACACGGTGCGCGGCAACATTAACTGGATGGCGGCCCGGCGCCAGACCATGGCTTCGGCCGTGCTGGGCGATGATCTGGATAAATTGTGGCCCTTGATCGGCGACGGCGCATCGGATTCCGCCACTTACGACAACGCCTTTGAATTGCTGGTGGCGGGCGGCTATTCCATGTCGCAGGCCATGATGATGATGATCCCCGAGGCCTGGAACGACAACGCCCTGATGGATGCGGACCGGCGCGCCTTCTATGAATATCACGCCGCCTTGATGGAGCCGTGGGACGGCCCCGCGGCAATTGCCTTTACCGACGGCCGCCAGATCGGCGCTACCCTTGACCGCAACGGCCTGCGCCCGGCCCGCTACGTGGTGACCGACGATGATCTGGTGGTCATGGGTTCGGAAGTGGGCGTGCTGGACATTCCGGAGGAAAAGATTGTCCGGAAATGGCGCCTGCAGCCGGGCAAGATGTTCCTGATCGACATGGAAGAAGGCCGTATCATCGGCGACGAAGAGATCAAGGCGTCCCTGGCCCAAGCCAAGCCCTATCAGAAATGGCTGGATGACACGCAAATCCAGCTGGAGGATCTGCCCGACGAAGTGGGCCCCATGGCGCCCGATGCCCGCACCCTTTTGGATCGGCAACAGGCCTTTGGCTACACCCAGGAAGACACCAAATTATTCCTCACGCCGATGGCCCTGACCGGCCAGGATCCCATTGGTTCCATGGGCGTGGACGTGCCCCTGGCGGTGCTCTCGGACCGGCCCAAGCGGCTGTTCGATTATTTCAAACAATGTTTTGCCCAAGTCACCAATCCGCCCATTGATCCGATCCGGGAAGAACTGGTGATGAGCCTGGTCTCCCTGATCGGCCCGCGTCCCAATCTGTTGGACCCGGACGACGCGGGCACCAAGAAACGCCTGGAAGTGCGCCAGCCGATCCTGACCAACATGGATCTGGAACGGGTTCGGCGCATCGAAAACCAGGTCGATCAGGTCTTCCGCACCTATACCCTGGACATCACTTATCCTGTGTCCGAGGGCGCCGCGGGCATGGCCAGGGCCATGGAAGAGCTGTGCAAGCATGCCGAAGAAGTGGTTGAGCGGCCCTATAATATCCTCATCCTGTCTGACCGGGGCGTCGACGTGGACCGGGTTGCCATTCCCATACTTTTGGCCACGGCGGGGGTGCATCATCATCTGATCCGCACGGGACAACGCACGGAAGTGGGCCTGGTGGTGGAAACCGGCGAGGCCCGGCGGGTGCATGATTTCTGCCTGTTGGCGGGCTATGGCGCCGAGGCCATCAATCCCTACCTGGCCTTTGACACCCTGGCCGCCCTGCGCCCGAAAATGCCCGAAGACCTGTCCGAGGACGAATTGAACACCCGCTATATCAAGGCGGTGGACAAGGGTATCTTGAAGGTGATGTCCAAGATGGGCATCTCCACCTATCAATCCTATTGCGGGGCGCAGATTTTTGATGCGGTGGGGTTGCGCCAGGAGTTCCTTGATCAGCATTTCGCCGGCACGCGCTGCGTCATCGACGGCGTCGGCATGGCGGAGGTGGCGGAGGAAACCGTGCGCCGCCACCTGATCGCCTACAACGATGTGTTGCCCTATCGCGATGTGCTGGAAGTCGGTGGCGAGTTGTCTTACCGCCTGCGCGGCGAGGAGCATGCCTGGACGCCGGAAACCGTCGCTCTGTTGCAGCATGCGGTCCGCGCCGGCGATCGGGGCAAGTTTCAGGCCTATTCCCGGCGCATGAACGAACAAGATGTGAAGTTGAAGAACCTGCGCGGCCTGTTCGAATTTAAATTCGCCGACGAACCGATCCCCCTGGACGAGGTGGAAGGGGTCAAGGAAATCTTCAAACGCTTCGCCACCGGTGCCATGTCCTTCGGCTCCATCAGTTGGGAGGCGCATACCAATCTTGCCATCGCCATGAACCGCATCGGCGGCCTGTCGAACAGCGGCGAGGGTGGCGAGGAGGCGGAACGTTACCGCCCCCTGAAGAACGGCGACAGCATGTGTTCGGGCATCAAACAGGTTGCCTCGGGGCGCTTTGGCGTGACGGCGGAATACCTGGTCAACGCCTCCATGCTGCAAATCAAGATGGCCCAGGGCGCCAAGCCCGGCGAGGGCGGCCAGCTGCCCGGCCACAAGGTGGACGAGACCATTGCCCGGGTGCGCCATTCCACGCCGGGCGTGGGCCTGATCTCGCCACCCCCGCATCACGATATTTATTCCATCGAGGATCTGGCGCAGCTGATCCACGATTTGAAGAACGTCAACCCCGACGCGCGCATCTCGGTCAAGCTGGTCTCGGAACTGGGCGTGGGCACGGTCGCCGCCGGTGTTTCCAAGGCGCATGCGGATCATGTGACCATCTCGGGCTATGACGGCGGCACTGGCGCTTCGCCCATTACCTCGATCCAGAGCGCCGGCAGCCCGTGGGAAATCGGCCTGGCCGAAACCCACCAGACCTTGGTCATGAACGGCTTGCGCGGCCGTATCTCGGTGCAGGTGGATGGCGGTCTGCGCACCGGCCGGGACGTGGTGATCGGCGCCATGTTGGGGGCGGATGAATTCGGTATCGCCACGGCGGCGCTGATTTCCCAGGGCTGTATCATGATGCGCAAGTGCCATCTGAACACCTGCCCCGTGGGCGTCGCGACGCAAGACCCCGAATTGCGCAAGCTGTTCCCCGGCAAGCCGGAACATGTGATCAACTTCTTCACCTATGTGGCCGAGGAAATCCGCGAACTGATGGCCAAGCTGGGCTATCGCAAGTTCGACGAAATGATCGGTCAGCGGGACCGTCTGGAAACCCGCACGGCGGTGGATCATTGGAAGGCCAAGGGCCTGGATTTGAGCCCGCTGTTGTACAAGCCCAAGCCCGGACCCGATGTCGCGATTTTCAATTGTGAAACCCAGGATCATGGCCTGGACAAGGCCTTGGACCATAAATTGATCGAACTGGCCCAGGGCGCCATCGACCGCCGACAGCCGGTCAATATCGCAATGCCGATCCGGAACACCAACCGCACCGTGGGCGCCATGCTGTCGGGCCGTATTGCCCAACGTTACGGCGGCGCGGGGCTGGATGACGACACCATTCAGGCCAAATTCACCGGCAGCGCGGGGCAAAGCTTCGGCGCCTTTCTGGCCGCCGGCATAACCTTCGAATTGGAAGGCGATGCCAACGACTATGTCGCCAAGGGTCTGTCGGGCGGGCGCCTGGTCATCTATCCGCCCAAGATCTCCACCATCAAGCCGGAGGAAAATATCCTGATCGGCAATACGGTGTTGTATGGCGCCATTTCCGGGGAGTGCTATTTCCGCGGCGTGGCGGGCGAACGTTTCGCGGTGCGCAATTCCGGCGTCACGGCGGTGGTCGAGGGCGTGGGCGATCACGGCTGTGAATACATGACGGGCGGCGTGGTCGTCGTTCTCGGTAGCACCGGGCGCAACTTCGCCGCCGGGATGAGCGGCGGCATCGCCTACGTGCTGGATGACAGCGCCGATTTCCACCTGCGCTGCAACATGGCCATGGTGGAGCTGGAGCCCATCGCCGACGAGGATCAGGCCCTGGAAGATCAGAGCCATCAGGGCGGCGATCTGGAAACCCACGGCCGGGTCGATCTGGTGCACGACATGACCCGTTATGACGCCCAGCGCCTGCATGGCCTGATCGAAAACCACCTGCGCTATACGGGCAGCGACCGGGCGCGGGACATATTGGATAATTGGGACGACTACCTGCCGCGCTTCGTCAAGGTGATGCCGGTGGACTACCGCCGCGCCTTGCAGGAAATACAGGCCCAGTCCCAGGCCGCCGCCCGGGTGGGCGAAAGCGTCGCGGTTGGAGGTGCGTAAACAGTATGGGTAAACCGACAGGCTTCATGGAGATCGCCCGGCGCGATCGATCCTACGCGCCGGCGGCGGAGCGCCTGAAGCACTACAACGAATTCACCATTCCCCTGACCGAGCCCGAGGCCCGGCAGCAGGGCGCCCGCTGCATGGATTGCGGCATCCCCTATTGCCACAGCGGCTGTCCGGTCAACAACATCATCCCGGAATGGAACGACATGGTCTATCAGGGCGAATGGACGGAAGCCCTGCGCATCCTGCATTCGACCAACAACTTCCCTGAGTTTACGGGCCGGATCTGCCCCGCTCCGTGCGAGGCCTCCTGTACCCTGAACATCACCGAACAGCCGGTAACCATCAAGACCATCGAAGTCACGATCGTCGAAAAAGGCTGGACGGAAGGCTGGATCGTCCCCCGCATCGCCAAGCACCGCACGGGCAGGACCGTCGCCGTGGTCGGCTCGGGCCCCGCCGGCATGGCTTGCGCCCAGCAACTGGCCCGCGCCGGCCATAGCGTGGTGCTGTACGAAAAGAACGCCCGTATCGGCGGTCTGATGCGCTACGGCATCCCCGACTTCAAGATGGAGAAAAACCTGATCGACCGGCGCATGGCGCAAATGCGGGCCGAGGGCGTGGAATTCCGCCCCAACAGCCATATCGGTGTCTCTATCCCTATCGAGGAGATCCAGGAAAAATTCGACGCGGTGGTGCTGACGGGCGGTGCCGAACATCCCCGCGACATGCCCGTGCCGGGGCGTGAGCTGAATGGCGTGCATTTCGCCATGGAATTCCTCGCCCAGCAAAACCGCCGCCTGAACGACGAACCTATCGGCAACCGCCCGGAAATCCTGGCCACCGGCAAGCATGTGATCGTCATCGGCGGCGGCGATACGGGTTCGGACTGTGTCGGCACCTCGAACCGCCAGGGCGCTGCCTCCGTCACGCAGCTGGAAATCATGCCCAAGCCACCGGAGCATGAGGACAAGGCCCTGACCTGGCCCGATTGGCCCCTGAAGCTGCGTACGTCGAGCTCCCATGACGAGGGTTGCGAGCGGGATTGGGCGGTCCTGACCAAACGGATCAGAGAAAAAGATGGCAAGATCGACGCCCTGGAGCTGGTTCGCGTCACGTGGCAAGCGGATGAAAACGGCGCCATGAACATGGTTGAAGTGCCCGACAGCGCCTATGAGCTAAAGGCCGATCTGGTCCTGCTCGCCATGGGCTTCGTGCATCCGGACAAGACCGGCATGCTGGCGGATATGGGCGTGGAATTAGATGGCCGGGGCAACGTCAGCGCGGATACGGTGGATTACGCCACCTCCATCCCCGGCGTCTGGTCCGCCGGCGACATGCGCCGGGGCCAATCCCTGGTGGTCTGGGCCATCCGCGAGGGCCGCCAATGCGCCCGATCGGTGGATCAATCCCTGATGGGCAGCACTGTATTGCCGCGATAGGGTGGTCAATAATTCTGGGCCGCAGTGTCATGCCGGCCGGGTTCGGCCATATGGCCCTGGATTGCCGGGTCAAGCCCGGCAATGACGTAAGTAGCTGAAAATACATACACATCGTCATGCCCGGGCTTGACCCGGGCATCCAGGGACGGTGCACAATGGGTCGACAATATTCCTGAATTCATGGGCCAGAAAGTCCTGGAACTGCTCTAGGCATCGTCCTCGAACATCGCCAGCAGTCGCGCTTCGATGCTGCGGCGGGGCAGGGTGCCCTCGGAATTTGGCACATCGAACGAGGTGTGGGGGCAGTAATCGGGCCGGCCGGGGCGCTGATCCAATTGCGTGGTGATCAGGACCTCCCGCGTTTCCATCAAGGGGAAGTACCACCATTCGTGATCCGGGTTATGCACCGGGGCGGCGACCAGGCTGTCGTTGCCCCTGCCGGTGTAGAAATAGCCGATGACATCGTCCATGGGCAGGGACTGCCAATCGATCACGGCCAGGGGATTGTTCTGCACCTGATGATCGAACGGCTGCCAGGTGTTGAACCAGGCATAGCGCCAGTTGTCTTGCGGGGTGATGCCGTCGCGGGCCAACAGTTCCGCCGCCATGTCATCCTGCCGGGCCATGCTGTAGTCGCAATGGACAAAGCGGGAATAGCCGTCGTTGAAATCGATCGGGGTTTCGGTGCGGATCAGATGGCTGCGCATGACGGTCAGTTTGGCGCCGGTAACCCGGCGGATCAGGTCCCCCATTTCAGGGTAATAGACCGCCGCAACCTCGTCGGCGTCGTGGAAATCGACGACCTTGGAATGGTTCTCGGACAGGGTGAAGCCATTGCGCTCCAGGCTGACATCGCCCGCCGCCAGGCGCGGGCGGGCATCACGCATGATGGCGTCCTGAAAGGAGGTGTTGGCGCGGCGGGTTTCCCGGGAGCCGATGCGCGGTGTTTCGTCCCGGCCCTTCCATTCCGCGTTCACATAACGAACCTTGGCGGGCAGGGTGTGGGGTGATGCCTGTATGTCCTGAACTACTTGTTCGCTCACGGCCTTTTCCCTTCATCCATCAATTGTTTTGCCAGCCTACCATATTCAATGCCAGTTCGGCATAGCGTTCTCCAATGACCTCCGCCGGCAACGGGCCGTCGGTGCGATACCAGGTGGCGACTGAGGTGCACATGGTCATGATCGCTAGCACCGCCTCATCACGGTGGGAGCAGCGAAAGACGCCGTGGTCCATGCCCGCGCCCACAACATTACGAAACAGGGCGCCGACCTCGTCCCGCAAGGCCACCGCCTGGGCCCGGTCACTTTGGCCCAGGCTACGCAGTTCCGTGTTGCCGACGAATGATTCCGCCTGGCGTTCCGTATGCAAGGCCACATGGGCCCGGACGATGGCATGCAGTTGGGCCGAGGGCTCCGCCCCTGCTCCTGCCCGGGCCACTTTCAGCGCGGCCAGCAGATCCTCGGTCACCTGCAGGATCAAAGCCCGCAGCAAATCCGATTTGGAAGGGAAATAATAATAGGCATGGCTGACGGCGGTGCCGGCGCGGGCGGCGATGTTGCGCATGGAGGTGCCGTGGTAGCCCTGTTCGAAAAAGGCCTCCAGCGCCGCCCGCAGGACAACGTCGCGGCCCGCCGGCAGGCTGGCTTCGGCCTGTGACATGGGCTGAGTTATTCCGCCGCCTCGGTCTGAATTTGCGGCATGCCGGTACCGAAACGCAGCAGACGGCCCGAATAGGTCTCGGTCTGTTGATCGTCTTTAATGGTCACTTCGCCATTGACCAGGACCCATCGATAGCCCTTGGCGCGCTGTACGCGGCGCCATTCCCCGGCCGGCATGTCATGCACGATTTCGTCGGGTTGAACCTCCAGATTTTCGTAGTCATAGACGATGATATCCGCAGGCGCCCCCTTGGACAGCACGCCACGGCCCCGAAACCCGGCAAACTGCGCCGGCAGGGCGGAGAGGCGCCAATGGGCCTCCTCCAACGAGATCATGGCATTGTCGCGGACCATCTTGACGATTGTCTCGGTGGGGTAGCGGCCGGCGGTGAGGAATTTGGTGTGCGCGCCGCCGTCGGATACACCGAACAGGACATAAGGGTCGTCAACAATTTCCTTAAGGTGCACCAGGCTGTTGCCGGGCGGTGCGGCGAAGAAATCGGTTTGGAGATCTTCCTCCACGGCCATGTCCAGCATCACATCCACGGGATGCTTGCCGGTTTTTTCCGCCACCAGGGCCAAGGTATGGTCCAGCCATTGCTGGTTCTTGTCCAACCTGGGGCCAACAATCACCACATTGGGCAGGGGGCCAACGGCGGTGCGGGGCATTTTCTCCTTCAGGGCCGCGCGGCGGCCGGGATCGGCCAGCTTGGCCTTGCGTTCCTCAAAGGTGCCCGTGGTCGCCTCGCACCAAGCCTCGATATCGTCAAACAGATTCCAGTTCTCGAACGTGAAGGTGAAGCCGGCGTCCGTGGTCAGGCCCTGGGCGACAACGCGAATGCCCCGATCCCGGCAGCTTTTGAGCCATTTCAGGGTGTCGCGATGGATTTCCGGCTTGTGATCAAAGGCCTGCACCACATTCATGATAATGGGCCGGCCGGAGATTTCCGCCAGTTCCTCGAATATCGCCCGGTCTTTCTCCTTATCACCGGTGACCATGGTCAACTGCACAAAACCTTCGTTGCGCCGGGCCAGGACCTTGGCGAATTCGCGGCAGGTATCGTCGTGCATGACATCCGTGGGCATGGCGGTGCCGTCATAATCCCGCTGCACCGCCGAGGGGCCGGTGGGCGTCAGGCGCTGGGCGGACCAGCCGCAAGCACCCGCATCCATGGCCTCGTCCAACAGGCGGCACATCTCGGCGTGCTCCGCATCGGTCGGTTTGCGTCCGGCCTTGGCGTCCTCCAGCCCCATGACCCAGATCAGCAGGGGCGAGATGGGCATATAGGGCAGGATGTTCATGGCCTTGGGCGTCCGCTCGACACTATCAAGGAATTCCGGGAAGCTGACCCAGTCCCACGGCATGCCTTCTTGCATGGCGGGCAGGGGGATGGCCTCGACCCGGGTCATGGACAGCATGGCGCGCTCGCGGGCCTCCGCCCGGACGGGGGCAAAGCCAAAGCCGCAGTTGCCGATCACCACCGAGGTTATGCCGTGCCAGCTGGAAATGGAGCAATAGGGGTCCCAAAATACCTGGGCGTCGTAGTGGGTATGCAGATCGACGAAACCCGGCGCCACGACCAAGCCGTCCGCATCAATCACCTCGCCGCCATGACTGGGATCAATATGGCCGATTTCGGCGATAACGCCGTCCTTGATACCAATATCACCCTTGAAGCGGGGCAGCCGGGTGCCATCAATGATCATGCCGTTTTTGATAATACGGTCGTAGCGGGCCATGGCCTGTATCCTCATACATTATGATTTGAACGAATGTTCAAACAAATCCGGCAACAAGTCAAGAATGGCTGGATTTAAGTGCGGTTCAGTCAAGTCGTCACACAAATGGCCGCAGCAAATCACGGCTGATCACAACGTTCTGGATCTCCGTCGTACCGTCGAGAAACTGTGCCATCTTAGCCGCGGCTAAATGCCGTGCCAGCGGATATTCGCACGTGTAGCCAGCCGCGCCCATCGCTTGCATGCAATCGGCAATGCCGCTAAACGCAACACGCGTGGTAAATTTCTTGGCGTGCGCCGCTGCTAAGGTCGCATTATTGTCGGACTCCATTAATTCGGCAGCACGATGGGTAAGTAGCTTGGCCGCTTCCAAATTCGTCGCGACGTCGGCCAACATCCATTGCAGTCCTTGAAATTCCA
>JAYGEA010000318.1:0-11524 GCA_046582635.1 Alphaproteobacteria bacterium | reverse complement strand
GCAACAAGGCTATCCCGCAAGATGGTATCATCCGTCCTGGTGAACATGGCTTTATCGTCGCTGCGTTGCTGCCGGGCATGCGCGCGATCAGCATGGCGGTTAGCCAGGTCACCAGTGTCTCTGGCTTTGTCGCGCCCGGCGATAGAGTGGATATGTTGCTCACCCACCAAATTGATGACTCGTCGGATAAGCCCGCTCTTACCCCCCGGCGGTATAGTGAAACTATTCTCGAAGACCTGCGTCTATTAGCCATTGAACAAATTGTCGACCCGAACACCGGCAAGCCTCAGGTTGGCAAGACCGTCACTCTGGAAGTCACGCCGAAGCAGGCGGAAGTCGTTAACGTAGCTGCCTCCATAGGCCAATTATCCCTGTCCCTGCGATCGATACAGGCGGGAGACGATGGTGCCGATGACGATGTGCGACAAATCAGAACGGCAGACGAGGAAGTCAGCCGCTTCATACGGGACCGGGTTTCCGCTCCCGTTCAGGTGCTGGTGGCGAAGCATAATTTGACTGCCAGCACTCTGTTGCGCGATACCGATTTCACATGGAAACAACTTGCTGCTGGCGAAAGCGGCAAAGGCTACATCTCCAAAACGCTAAACTCGGCTGCGACTCTGCGCGGGTCCTATCTGAAAGTCGATGTGGAAGGCAACAAGGCTATCCCGCAAGATGGTATCATCCGTCCTGGTGAACATGGCTTTATCGTCGCTGCGTTGCTGCCGGGCATGCGCGCGATCAGCATGGCGGTTAGCCAGGTCACCAGTGTCTCTGGCTTTGCCGCGCCTGGCGATAGAGTGGACCTGTTGCTTACCCACAAAATGAATGACACGTCGGATAAGCCCCCGCTTACGCCCAGGCGGTATAGCGAAACCATTCTGGAAGACTTGCGCCTATTAGCCATCGAACAAATTGTCGACCCGAACACCAGCAAACCTCGGGCTGGCGAAACCGTCACTCTGGAGGTGACACCAAATCAAGCAGAAGTCGTTGCCTTAGCCGCCTCCATGGGCCAATTGTCCCTGTCCCTGCGATCGGTTCCCGCGGGTGAGGATGGTGCCGATGACGATGTCCAACAGATCAGTACGGCAAGTGACCTAGGGATCAGCCCCGCCATGTCAGATTTCTTGCTTTTGGGCACTCTTGGAGATCCCAACCTATTGCGCCGGCGGATCCAATTGAGCAGGTTCTTAAATGTCGGCAAAAAGACAGCGCCGGCAGTTAAAGTTATTGAGAGCGAAAACACAAATTCTGTTACCATTTATCGTGCAACGACACCTTCAACAGTCATTGTAAAAAAAAGGTAGCGGCGTGTTATTTCGTGTTCTCACAATTGCATTAATGACCCTATTCTGGCCGGATTGGGCCCGGAAAGCCGAAGCACAAACTGGGCAGATCACTGTGCCTACGGCTGATGGAAAGCAGATCGAAATAGGCACTTTGGAATTGCGAAACAACCTACTAGCGCGGGCGGTAACCCTGCCGGTGGGTAAGGCCCGTTTGATCCGCTTGCCAGTTAAAGTGCGGGACGTATTAATAGCAAATCCAACCACCGCCAACGTGGTGGTAAAGACACCCCGGCTGATCTATCTGGTCGGCTTGGAAGCAGGCGCCACGAACGCATATTTCCTAGATGAAGATGGCGAAGAACTATTACGTTTGGAAATACAGGTGCAATTGGATGCGGATATCGTCCAAAAAACTATCAAATCATTACTTCCCAACTCCAATATTGGCGTTACTGCCGTCAATACCCATTTATTTTTGACCGGCAATGTGCGCTCGGCTGAAATTTCGGAAAACGCTCGCATAATTGCGTCACGTTTCGTCTCAAATGAAGCCAACGTTATTAATATGCTCGCGGTGATTGAGGGCCAGCAAGTTTTGTTGCAGGTCCGAGTGTCGGAAATCTCGCGCAATGTGCTAAAGGAGCTGGGATTAAATCTGTTTGATGCAGTGTCAGGAGCCTTCTCGACCTTGACATCGGGTGATTTCAGTTTTCGGTTAGGCAGCTCAGCGCCAACCACAGTTGCCCCATTCATTAGCGGTGGACTCTCCTTTTCGCCAAACACGGGCGATGCCCTGACAGTGGCCATCAACGCCTTGGAAAGAAACGGTCTTATTAAGACCTTGGCGGAACCCACCCTGATCACTGTATCAGGCCAGCCCGCTACTTTTTTGGCAGGCGGCGAGTTTCCCATCCCAGTGGCATCCCAAGACGGCCAGATTACGATTTCTCAAGAGCCGTTTGGTGTCGCCTTGAGTTTTACGCCAGTGGTTTTGAATTCCGGCCGAATATCATTACGGATCTTTACCGAAGTCAGCGCCTTGTCGAACGAAGGCGCCATCACGCTAAACAACATCACGGTACCGGCCCTGCAGGTGCGGCGAGCAGAAACCACGGTTGAGCTTCCTTCAGGAGGCAGCCTGATGATAGCAGGTCTGCTACAGGAGAACGAGACAACCAGTATCAGCGGTGTACCGAAACTGAAGGATGTGCCGCTGCTCGGTTTGCTCTTCCGCAATAGCAGCCTGAGTAATACACAAACTGAAATTATCATCTCCGTAACTTGCTATCTGGTCAGGCCGGTTTCGTCGAATAAGGTGAACCTACCCACCGAAGGTCTGATCCCGGCCAGCGACTATGACCACTATTTGCTTGGTCGTCTGCATGGCGTCTATGCTGGTGGGGAACAGACTACGACGGCTTCGTTAAAGGGGCCATTTGGATATATTCTCGAGTGATCGGAAGTCGCAGATGAAAAAGGATAATTCCTTTGCCTTTGCCTCACTTTTCAGAACTAGGGTCATGTCAACAATGCGCGTTGCATCCGTCCCAGCCGGTTTCGCGATAGGTACTCTTTGCCTATTCTGTTTCTCCGGTTGCATGCCTAACCTTCCCAATCCTCAATTGAATACCGCTACACGATATCCGTTCATTGTAGAAAGCCAATTAGTTACCCAACAGGTAATGTTCCAAGCCGATCAAGTTACTCTCGATCAAGGAGAAAGAGACCGCGTGGATTCATTTTTGACGAAATTCCTTCGCGGCGGCGGCGGTATACTTGAAATCAAGCTGGTCGCCACATTAACTGATGCTGAAGGGCAAGCGAGGTTGCAGGCATTACGACAATATATAGTAGACTACGGCACACAATCTCATGAAATTCGCGTGAGTCGGATACCGGGCGGCAAGGATAGTGGAGATTCAATAATCCTGAGTTATACAAAGTACGCTGTAGAGCCTATACAATGCGACCGGCGTAATGCACCGACAGCTAATAATCCCACTAATTTTCCGCACCCTGACTTGGGTTGTTCTATGCGCGCGAATATTGCGGCGATGGTCGTCAATCCAGCCGACCTAGAACGACCGCAAGCGAAGCAGCCCAGCGATGCCATTCGGCACGGTCGAGTAATTAAGAACTATCGCGCCGGCGAAGCCACAGAAGCGACACGGGGTCAAGGCGAATCCTCAAGCTCTATTCGTACTCTCGGCCAGTCTAATTAGGAGCCATGGCCGGAGAAATGACTATTACCGCTCAAATTTTCGCGCAGTTTATGAGGTGGCACTATTCTTAGGATAAACATCAATGCTTGGCTGTTAAACGAAGAAACCCAGTCGATGGTGACCGACGACTTAGGTGTCCGCAAGCTGTCGCGATCTAATGTCGAAGCACGGATGGGCGGCATTGAAGCGGCAATTTCCCATTATCAAGATAATACGACGCCGCAATTGGTCCTTTTGGAATCGGATTCGGACGGACCGGAATTGCTGAAGGAACTGGATCGGCTTGCCGAAGTCTGCGATCCTAGCACCAATATCTTGCTGATAGGTTTGCCAAATGACATCTCGCTGTATCGCGAATTGATGCGTCGAGGAATCGCCGAATACCTCGTGGGTAGGGTCGCACCACAGCAGATCTTGCATGCAGTGACCGCCATCTTCGAAGAGCCGGGAGCCACACCAATTGGCCGTTCTATCGCTTTCATAGGCAGCCGAGGCGGAAGCGGTTCATCTTCGCTTGCACACAACGTAGCCTGGCATTTGGGCCAAGAATATGGCGAGGAGGTCTCGGTCATCGACCTGGACATTACGTTTGGCACAGCAGCTCTATCCTTTAATGTGGAGACAAAGCAAACCCTAGAACAAGCTCTGGCCGACCCGAGCCGTCTGGATGATCAGTTGCTGGACCGTTTCCTGATCGAATATGATGAACATATACGACTTTTGGCATCTCCGTCCAATTTGAACGCGGAAGGGTCAATGTTGACGGAATCCTTGGATCGTTTGTTAGATTTGTTGCGCCGACGTTCATCATTTGTCATCTTAGACCTGCCACACCAATGGAACCCTTGGGTGCAACAAATTCTCCTCGAGGCGGATGAAACGGTAGTAGTGGGTGTTCTTGATCTGTCGGGTTTGCGGGATACGAAGAACCTGGTCCACCACCTGCGTCAACAGCGGGGCGCCACCTCACCTGTTCATATGGTCCTGAACCGTCACGGCGCTTCTAAAAAAACCGAACTATCTCCGAAGGATTTTGAGACCGCGGTGGAGATGAAGCCGGACGCGATCATACCGCATGCACCCGAATTATTCGGCACCGCGTCCAACAATGGCCAGATGTTGGGTCAGGTAAATCGCAAGCACAAATCGGTCGAAACACTGCGCAAATTGGCTATACTCCTGGGTGGACGGCAAACGGGACACAAGGTTAAGAAAAATCTACTAAGTCAATTAGGTTTGATGAAAAATTCAACAGCTAAGGCAACTTAAATATGTTTGGCAAACGAGTCGGCGGACCGGAAGCTAAATCAAAAGCCCTCACACAAGTTGGCGCGAGAGACGCCTCGGCAGAGAAACCAGAACTCCCCGAGGAGGCGTTGACAACAGTCCAGGCCGTCACTCCTGGAGCCGTTGGATCAGGCCAGCCATTGCCGCCATCCGTTCGTCCGGATATGCCAAGTCAATCACCTCAAGAGAAGCCTACGCCCGGCGATAGCGAACTGTTTGGCGATGAGCAAGGCCGCTACAACGAAACCAAGCAGTCAATATTCACCTCCCTGGTTGAGGTCGTCGATTTGACCGAATTGGGAAAACTAGATGCGGCCCAAGTGCGTGAGGAAATTACCGAAATTATCAGTGAGATTATCGCGTTGAAGGCGATGGTGCTATCAAGTGCGGAGCAACAGGAGCTGATTACTGATATCTGCAACGATGTTTTAGGTTTGGGTCCATTGGAACCTTTACTGGAGCGTGACGATATCGACGATATCATGGTCAACGGGCCGGAAAAAATCTATATCGAAGTTAATGGTAAAATTGAATTGACCAATATTCGTTTTCGTGACAATGCACAATTGATGAATATTTGCCAGCGTATCGTTTCAGCGGTGGGGCGACGGGTCGATGAATCTAGCCCAATTTGCGATGCTCGGTTGATGGACGGTAGCCGCGTCAACGTAATTGCCCCGCCTTTATCAATTGACGGTGCCAGCCTAACAATCCGGAAATTTAAAAAAGATAAACTGCGCCTACAGGACTTGGTCGAGTTTGGCTCGATCTCTCCAATGGGGGCAAAATTGCTGAATGTCATTGGCGCTTGCCGTCTGAACATCCTGGTCGCGGGCGGCACGGGTTCGGGCAAGACGACGTTACTAAACGCCTTAACCGCCTTCATCGAAGAGGGCGAGAGGACCGTTACCTGTGAGGACACAGCAGAGCTGCAGTTGCAGCAACCTCATGTCGTACGTCTTGAAACACGACCACCTAACCTTGAAGGAGCCGGTGAAATTACCATGCGTGACCTGGTCAGGAACTGCCTGCGTATGCGCCCGGAACGTATAATAGTTGGCGAGGTGCGCGGAACGGAAGCCTTTGATCTGCTACAAGCTATGAATACGGGACATGACGGTTCCATGGGTACTATTCACGCTAACAATCCACGCGAGGCGATCAGCCGCCTAGAAAATATGATTGCTATGGGTGGTTTTAATTTTCCAACCAAAGTCGTGCGCGAACAAATAGCCGGGGCCATAAATGTGATAGTGCAGGCAGCCCGCCTGCGCGACGGCAGTCGGAAAATTACTCATATTACCGAAATCCAAGGCATGGAAGGTGATGTGATCACGCTGCAGGACCTGTACGTTTACGAAATTCAGGGAGAAGACGACAACGGTAATTTAGTTGGTGAACATAAACCGACGGGTCTGCGCCCATTATTTTATGATCGGGTGAAATATTTCGGCCGAGAACAAGACCTATTTGAAGCGCTGGGCATGTAGTTAGAGACTGAAAACCAATGCCTGTCGTCCCAGCATAGTTTAGGAGGCAACATGAACCTTGGCATTCTTCTGTTTCTTGTTGCCGTCGCCGTCTTTGTATCAGTGATAGCGGTGACCTTCTCGCTTATTTTGCCGCAGATCAAGGCTCGGGCAAAACTAAAGCAACGTATATCCGTCGCTTCTGGCAATGTCAGCGGGGCAGAAGCGGCACGCGGCATTGATGCTGACAGCAGCCGCAGACGGGGTATCCAGTCCCGCCTGCGGCAACTGGAAGATGTAAAGACCAAAAAATCTTTCGCCGAAATTATGCGCGAAACCTTGCGTCAGGCTGGACTGCGCCTTACGATTCGCAATTATTTCCTGTTATGCGCCGGCTTATCCGTAGTGACGGCTATCCTTTATAAGACGATGGGATATCACCTTTTGGGCATCCTACCCGTCTCCATCACCGTCGGTTTTGGCTTACCTCGTTATGTGCTGTTCTATTTGACAAAGAGCCGTGTTAACAAATTCACAAAGGATTTCGCCAATGCAGTGGACATCATTGTCCGCGGCGTAAAATCGGGATTGCCATTAGGTGAATGCTTGAAGATTATCGCGACGGAAAGCCCGGAACCTTTGGCTGGCGTATTTTTGGAAATTGTTGAATTGCAAACTCTGGGTCTAACCCTCGACGCGTCGCTGAAACGGGCACAGGAACAAATTAAGACACCGGAATTGCAGTTTTTTGCAATTGTTCTTGCCATTCAAGGGCAGACAGGCGGAAATCTAGCCGACACATTGGCTAACTTATCCGGCATATTACGTGACCGTAAGAAGATGGCAGACAAGGTGAAAGCGCTGTCGTCCGAGGCTAAAAGTTCTGCTGGAATTATTGGCTCATTGCCATTTCTCATAACGGGTCTTTTGTATTTGGTTAATCCCGAATATCTCACCCCCTTGTTCACCGCTGACCTGGGTAAGATTATGATCGCTGGCGGCCTTGTATGGATGAGCGCAGGTGTCTTTATTATGAAACAGATGATCAATTTTAAAATATGATAGATTTATTATTAACGCCCGAATATATCATCGTAGCACTGGGAAGCATTGGCGCTTTTCTAACGATTGTTGCCTTTGGCATGCCTTTATTGGGCAGCAACAACATGCGTTCAAGGCTGAAAGCCGTGGCAACCCGCCGGGAGGAATTGAGCGCGGCGCAGCGGAAGAAGTATACCAACCAACCATCTTCGTTGCGGCAGAAGAGCGGCCGTTCCTTCATCACCTATCTGGTAGACAAGTTGAGGCTGATCAACCCTGCCGATAGCGTCGCAATGAAGCACAAGTTAGCTCAAGCCGGCTTGCGTTCGGAAGCGCACTTATATACCTATACTTTTTTTCGTTTTGTGGCACCAATTTTGTTCGGCCTTTTGACCGCCATGTATTTATTTTTTTTAGCCAAAGTAGAGATTTCGCCATCGGCCAAGCTGATATATTCGTTCGCTGCGGCAGTGAGCGGGTTTTTCTTACCTCAAATACTAATCAAGAACAAAATACAAAACCGGCAAAATGCTATCCAAGCGGCCATTCCCGACGCTATGGATCTGTTGATTATCTGTGTAAATTCGGGATTATCCATGGAGGCGGCGTTTCACCGCGTAGCGGAGGAATTGCAAAACCAAGCGCCCGAATTATCGGAGGAATTGGGCCTAACCACTGCCGAACTATCCTTTCTGACTGACCGCCGTCAGGCCTTGTTAAATTTGTCCGAACGCACTGGCCTTCCGGCGATCAAAGCGCTGGTGACAGCCATGGTCCAAGCGGAACGATATGGCACTGCGATAAGCCTCAGCCTGCAGGTGTTGTCGGAAGAGCAGCGAAATGAGCGGATGTCGCGGGCTGAACAAAAGGCGGGCGCGTTGCCAGCACAGTTGACCGTGCCGATGATTGTATTTTTTCTTCCCGTTTTGTTTGTTGTGCTACTTGGCCCAGCCATCATCAAGGTATTAGAAACTTTGTAAGGTCAAGTGCCTCTAGAACAGACAGGCGGCGATGACCTGGCGGCTGGCTTTTGCAAAGGCACATCTCCGGAAGCGGCAACCCCTAGCCGGCGGTAACCAATATTGCACTTTGCACTGCATCAAACCTCTCCATAGAGGTCTCATCTGATAGAGGTATTATCTTGTTGCGCTAGGTGTCAAATTGGCCCGCAATTTTCGGTAATAGGCCATATTCTGGTCCGCAATGTTGGGTGGCATATCTCGTCGCACGTACATTTCAGCCAACGTCAAATTCCCTTTCATGGCATACAGCAGGGCTAAATTCTGCCGCATGCGCGGTGTCGCCTCGGGCAGGGCTGCAGCACGTTCCAAGATTTCCAGCGCCTCTGACAAATTCCCGGCTTGGGCCAAGGACAGAGAAAAATTATTCATGATGACAGGATTTTCCGGCGACAGGTCCAGAGCCTGACGATAACGCCGCTCGGCCTGGTCGTACAGACCTATACGGTCGTAGGCGACGGCCATGGTAACCTTGATATCCCAACGCCCACCCTTAATTTCCGTGTCGACCAGAGACAGGGATTCAATTGCTTTCAACGGTTCTCCCAGGGCCAGTTGGATCTTGCCCTGCTCAGCGCGCAAATCCACATCTTTGGGCGCATCTTTAAGTGCCCGTAGGACAATTGCCTGGGCCTCACGAGATTGTTGCAGGTGGCGCAGGCCACTTGATAGCCCGACCACCGCCTTCACAACCTTTGCATCACGCTGATACAATTTCCGATAATATCTGACGGCGAACGCGTAATCGCGCCTTCGCTCAAAAACTTGGGCTGCCTGATAAAGGCTGCGGTCTAGCCTGCTCGCCGTATCTTCATTCCCGACCTTCGATCCTACCGCGCAGCCGGCCAACAAGACACTGCCGACACAACCCAGAACCAAAAATCCAGTGGCAAGTTGGCGGGAAATATCCATCTTCATGCATTGCTATCCCATAATAACCCGCGTGAGAACCTATAATATCCGACATTTCCCAGATAACGCTTAAATCGAAGCCATTCGTAGTCAAATACCGTCGCTAATGGAAGGAATTTTGCTCTGCGGCCATCCGGCGGTTTCGATTTGGTGATTTGGCCGTCGTTGGAAGCCCACTTGCCCAATTTTGTCGTCATCCGAACATACCTCTCCTGTCATTTTCATCATGTCGGCGATTATCCCGGCCTACGCCGGACCGGGTCTTCGTCGCAGATCATTGATCAATTCCAGGATTTTCTGGAATAGCTTTCTTGGCACCGACACCTCGGCCAGATGGAAAGTGACATAACGACCGTGACGAACGACCTCGGCGCCGATCTTCACCAGCTTCTCCCGCAGTGTCGTCAGCGACCAATGCTCCACCTCTGCGGGCAGAGCCAAAGTTCGCATGAAGTTGGCGAGATTGCAGGCCAGGGCATGAAGCTGGAGGCGTCCCTCTTTGTTGCGGAACTTGCGGCATGACACCGTGAGCGTTCCCGCCGGGGTGTCGAGACGCTTCGGCTTGGTGCCATTAGCGTAGCCTCGGCGACGGGACGTGCGTTCATAATGTTCGGCGCCGAGGAAGCGTTCACGTTCGATCCGCATGGCCAGATCGAACAGCGAGGCGAAAACCACGCCCATGTCCTCTGATCCATTTGCGATCAATTGTTCCATCGACGCCTCAATGGCCGTATCCTGTCCGTGCCGCATACTTGGTTCTCCATGGTTGATTAGTCTCTTTCATGGAATACCAAAAAAACGGATCGCCCCACCGAGGGGCATACCCCTCGGTGGGGCACATGGCGCAAACTCCGAGAGAATTTCCAGACATCAGGTTACACAAGCGCGACTGGTTGAGCAGCGGCTGGAGACGGACAAGCGCCCGCATATTCTTGAGATCCGGCTGGAGGCCGAGCGCGGCGCTTCATTTCCCTGTCCTAACTGCGGTAAGGCGTTCACCTGGCGCCAACTTAACTTTTTCCAGCACCACTGCATGATCACGGCTAAGATTCCGCGCACCCTTTGTCCCGAACACGGGGTCAAACGAATGATTGTTCCGTGGGCGCGGGAGAGCAGCGGATTTACGCTTTTGTTCGAGCAAGCGGCCCTTATGTTGGTGCGCGAGATGCCGGTTCTGTCCGCCGCGCGGATCATGGAGGTCACCGACAAGCGGCTGTAGCGGATCATCGAACACTATGGTGGCGGATTACTCACTTCCTCCGCCACGCCCGTGAGAAGATCGGTGATAATCCGGTGTTCGGGAAACTGCGAAAAGCGGTCGAAACCATCGACAAACAACAGGAACGCATCCTGGAACGCTGGACATCAACCTACAGCAATGCCCGCATGGAGGCCCTCAACGGCATCTTCAAAGCGACCAGAGCAAGGGCGAGAGGATACCGCAATGTGGCCACGTTCATAACCATGATTTACCTGATCGCCGCACCGCTGGGAAATCTGTTCAATTCCATTTGAAACGTCGAGGAGCCCTAAATAATATTAGCCGCATCAAAATCGCCGTAACCGACGCGTTCAAATATCGCAACTACACTCAGTTCATTGTCAAATTCTGGATCGTTTCCACTTTCTTGGTAGCGAATAATTACAGCATCTGCGTCATCAGAAGAAGATTCGTAGAATATTAATAGCGCATCTGTATTAGCGCCGCCCTGTGCTACTTGGGCATCACTTCCAGTAATAGGGTTTGAGCTTGTGTCTTCAAGTAGCGCTTCGGCGGCCGCTAGAATATTTGCCACTACATTAGTACTGGGCGAGGCGGTAAAGTCGAGACCACTAACATATTGATTTAGTTGCGAGGTTTCAAAATCGATAACGGCATTACCATCGTTTGATATAACGTTCGTCGCCAAATTCGTTTTGCCGCTAGTGGCAACTTCCGTAAGACCGGTTAGGTTAGAGGTTGCATTCCGGGATGTGCCGTTACCCGACGTAAGGTCGCTTGTATAATCAAAAATGTCTGTCGTATCGCCAGGACCTACAGTAAATCCATCAATTTCAACTGCGCCGAATGAGGTGGTGCTGCTCGCACTTAAAGTCTGTCTGGTACCGCTACCATCATCCAGATGAATTTCTTCTAGTGTTGAAAATGTCACACCGGAGAAATCCCTATTACCGTTGATTTCTATCACATCATCTTCATTGCCGTTAGAATCAACCGATCCGGTTACTGTTGTTAATCCTGTGATAGTTGTTCCTGAATTTATTTTGATTTGCTGGAATGT
>JAYGEA010000310.1:0-2855 GCA_046582635.1 Alphaproteobacteria bacterium | reverse complement strand
AATGGTGTCCCCAAAGAGCACTTTGGGCTATTCTTGAAGGAATGTGAGTGGCGTTTCAACAATCCAAAACCACAAGATCAATTACGGCAGATAAAACAGTGGGTTAAGCAGGAACAATCGTAGTTATCTGGGTCAGCCCCTAAAAAAAATTTCATCCGGGCGAATCCAAGCGCTGGCTTAGTTTTGCAAAATCGACCGGGTACTGCCGCCCGCCATGATGCCGCCATCGATCACCAGTTCCGAGCCATTGACGTAGGATGCCAGATCCGATGCTAGGTACAGGACACCGTCGGCGATTTCCTCCGGCCGTCCGGCCCGGTGCGCCACGGTGGCGCCGGCCAGGGCCTCGGGGTCAATGGCATTGGCGGCATTGGCGCCGCCGTCCATACCGCTGGTGGAAAATTTGGTCCAGATCGGGGTATCGATGATACCGGGATGGACGGAGTTTATGCGTACCTTCAACCCGGCGGCGGCGCATTCCAGGGCCGCTGATTTAGAGAACAAACGCACCCCGCCCTTGGAGGCGCCGTAACCCGCCAAACCCGGCGATCCCCGCAGGCCGGCGACCGAGGAAATGATGATGATGGAGCCACCGCCCGATTGGTCGATCATGGGGATGGCATGTTTGGTGCCCAGAAAAACCCCGTCAAGATTAACCGCGTTCTGCCGGCGCCAATCTTCCAGGGTCATCTCCCAGAGCGGGCCGCCGATGGCGATGCCCGCGTTGTTGACTAAAATGTGCAACCCGCCGCAGCGGGATTGCACCTCGCCCAGCACGGATATCCAGGCCGCCTCGTCGGTCGTGTCTTGGTGATAGGACAGCGCCGTGCCGCCTTGTTCTTCAATACTGGCGACGGTGGCCGCCATGCCCCCATCATCGATATCGCTGACCACCACCTGGGCACCTTCCCGCGCCAGGGTTTCCGCACAGGCCCGGCCCAGGCCCGAACCGCCACCCGTCACCAACGCTACTTTTCCACTTACCAAACCCATATCGAAGCCTCTCCCATAATGGACATCCCGGCCCTGCACCGGTATCGTGGGCCTATTGATATCGAATTGGGCCAGTGCGGTCAAAGTAGCGAAGGAAAGTGTCATGCGGGTCAAGGTCAATGCGGATAAATGCGAAGGTCACAACCGGTGCTGCGCCCTGGCGCCGGAGTTGTTCGATGTGGACGACTATGGCACGGCCACGGCGCTGAATGATGGCGTGGTCCCCCCCGAGTTGGAGGAAAAGGCCAAGCTGGCGGTACAAAACTGCCCGGAATACGCCATTGAATACGTGAAGGATTAGGCGGATGGGCAGCAACCCGCCGGTGGATGATTGGGCCACGGACTACGACATATTCGATGCGTCCTATGTCAAGGATCCGGTTCCCGTTTGGAACCAACTGCGGGACAAATGCCCCATTGCGCACACCGAACGCTGGGGCGGCAGTTGGCTGCCAACCAAGTATAAGGATTTGCGGGCCTTTGTCCGCATGGTGCCGGCGCTGTCATCCAAGAACGTCCTGGTGGTGAGCCAAAAGCGGGAGGAGATGGAATTCGATCCCATCCTGGCGGAATACGGCAACTCGGCCCCGCCCATCACCTCCGACCCGCCGGAACATGTGCCCATGCGGCGCATGCTGCTGCCGCTGTTTTCGCCCAAGGCCGCGGAGGCGCACCGCTCATTCACCGAAGCGCTGTGCCATGAATTGATCGATGGTTTCATCCACAAGGGCGCCTGCGATGGGGCCCTGGATTATGCCGTGCATATTCCCGCCAAGACCATCGCCCATGTCATCGGCGTGGACGAGGACCGCTCCGACGAATTCGTCGGCTGGATCCGGGGGCTGTTGGAAGAGGGCAACACGGACCTGGAGAAGCGCAACAAATACAACCGCATCCTGCGGCAGTTTTTTGGTGAGCTGGTGGATGCCCGCAAACGGGCGCCCCGGGATGATTTGATCTCGCACCTGCTGGCCCAGGAAATCAACGGCCAGCCCATGGCCCGCAAGGCGGTGGTCGGCATGTGCAATCTGTTGCTCGTCGCCGGCATCGATACCACGTGGAGCTCTATTGGCTCGTCGCTGTGGCATTTTGCCTGCCACCCGGAACACCGCCGCCGTCTGGCCAACGATCCCGAGCTGTTCCCCTCGGCCATCGAGGAGATGCTGCGGGTCTATGCCCCCGTCACCATGGCGCGTCTGGTAACGGAGGAAGTCCAGGTCGGCGACGTTACATTCCAGCCCGGCGACAAGGTGCTGATGAATTTTCCCGCCGCCAACCATGATCCGGACGCATTTGAAGATGCCGACAAGGTCATATTGGACCGGGAAAAGAACCGCCATATCGCCTTTGGCATCGGGCCCCACCGCTGCGCCGGCTCCAACCTGGCGCGCATGGAGATGGACGTGGCCCTGCGCGTCTGGTTCGAACGGATCCCCGAGTTCGAGCTGACCAACCCGGACGCCGTCACCTGGGCCGGCGGACAGGTGCGCGGGCCAAGGCATCTGCCGTTTCGGTTTTAGCCCGCATTTCTCACACTCCCGATGCCCTGCGCGCCGTCTGGCCACCGACAGGGTAGGAGCGGCGTGCCGCACGATGTGGTTCGTCGCGCTGCAAGCGCGCCTTCGGCACGACGGGCAAACGTCGCGACACACCCTGTCGGCGGCCAGGCGGCGCCCGAAGGGTCGTCCCCCACCGGCCGCCCGCGGCGTCGAAGCCGCTCACCGTTGTCCCACAACGCTTTCGCGTCTTCTTCTTGCGGATCAGCGCGGCGGAAGACGACGCAGGGCGTCGGGAGTGTGAGAAATGCGGGCTAGGTCCCACTATTTGAGCGGCCGTTCCAGGGCCTCCCGGCAGGCCCTGGA
>JAYGEA010000305.1:0-8785 GCA_046582635.1 Alphaproteobacteria bacterium | reverse complement strand
AATGGTGTCCCCAAAGAGCACTTTGGGCTATTCTTGAAGGAATGTGAGTGGCGTTTCAACAATCCAAAACCACAAGATCAATTACGGCAGATAAAACAGTGGGTTTAGCAGGAACAATCGTAGTTATCTGGGTCAGCCCCTAATTTTATACCGCTGTTTGTAATGAGTTGCAGGACTTTATTAAGTTCCGGTTAATTTTCATTAACTATCTTCGGGCTGAACAAATCCAGTCATTTCCATCGCAAGATATAACGGCCGACGGTGAAATTGACGTTTACGTCAACGTAAAGTAAAATAAGACGTCTTGATCCGATATCTCTGCAAGAAAGCGCCAATCCATGCCGGGTTCAAATCTCGCGGAACCCAACACCGCGTTGACCTACACAATTAGCCAACTGGCCGCGGAATTCGGCGTGACGGCACGGACCATTCGATTTTATGAAGACAAAAAGTTGCTGCAACCACAACGTAACGGCTTGGCGCGCGTCTATGGACGGCGGGACCGGGGCCGGCTGAAACTTATTCTCCGGGGCAAGCGGTTAGGTTTTTCCCTCACCGACATCAGCGAAATGCTGGATCTTTACGATCCCCACGGCGAAGGGCGGGAACAGCTTCTGGTGATGCTGGAGAAAAGCCGCCAGCGCCTGGCCGAGTTGGAACAACAGCGGACGGACATTGATGACGTCATCGAAGAGCTGCAAAAAAACTGCAGCCTGATCACCTTGCAATTAGACAACGGAAGCGGCGCGTAGACCACGTGGCCGCCGCAACGCAGCCCCCTCAACCCCCCACGCAAAGCACCCTTTTTACGGAGCCACTGTACATGACAGCCCCCCATGCCCACCTTTTGGCGCCCCTGGAGCTTGGTTTCACAACATTGCGGAACCGGGTCATGATGGGCTCCATGCACACCGGGCTGGAAGAGCACCCGGACGGCTTTCGCCGCATGGCGCGGTTTTTCGGCGACCGGGCGGCCGGGCAGGTTGGGCTGATCGTGACCGGGGGCATCTCGCCCAATGTCGCCGGCAGCCTGGGTCTGGGCGGGGCGACCCTGGATGACGCCGGGGCCGGGCACAGCTTGATTACGGATGCGGTGCATCAGGCGAATGGCAAAATCCTCATGCAGATCCTCCACGGCGGCCGCTATTCCCGCATACCCGAGCCCCTCGCCCCCTCCGCAATTGCCTCGCGCATCAATCCCACCGCGCCGCGGGCCATGGAACATGACGAAATCCTGCAGACCATCGAGGATTTCGCTACCTGCGCCCAGGGCGCCCGGGATGCCGGCTATGACGGTGTCGAGATCATGGGTTCGGAAGGTTATTTGATCACTCAATTCATCTCGCTCCGCACCAATCAGCGGCAGGATGAATGGGGCGGCAGCCTGGAAAACCGCTTGCGATTTCCCATCGAGGTCATGCGCCGGACGCGGCAGGTCTGCGGCGACGACTTTATCATCGTCTACCGCCTGTCCATGTTGGACCTTGTGGAGGGAGGGCTGTCCTGGGACGAAACGGTCAGATTGGCCCAGGCGCTGGAGGCAGCGGGCGCCACCATGTTCAATACCGGCATCGGCTGGCACGAGGCGCGCATCCCCACCATCATGCATTCCGTGCCCCGGGGCGCCTTCACCTGGGCCACGGCGCGGATGATGGGCAAGGTGAAGATACCGCTAATTGCCTCGAACCGCATCAACGACCCCGATCAGGCCGAGGCACTGATCGCCGGCGGCACCGCCGATATGGTGTCCATGGCCCGGCCGTTTCTGGCCGATGGCGATTTCGTCGCCAAGGTCATGGCCGGCAAAGCGGACCAGATCAACACTTGCATCGGCTGCAATCAAGGCTGTCTGGACTACATCTTCAAGGGCAAGATCTGTACCTGTCTGGTCAATCCACGGGCCTGCCAAGAGACCGAGTTGGAGATCACGCCGGCCGCAGACAACAAGAAAATCGCGGTGATCGGCGCCGGGCCGGGCGGCCTGTCCTATGCCATCACCGCCGCCGAACGGGGCCACCGGATCACCCTGTTCGAGGCGGCGGACCGCATCGGCGGCCAGTTCAACATGGCCATGGCCATTCCGGGCAAGGAAGATTACGGCGAAACCATTCGTTATTGGGGCAGCCAGATCAAGCGCCTGGGCATCACCCTGAAGCTGAACCACCGTGTCACGGCGGCGGAATTGCAGGCCGCCGGGTTCGATGAGGTGATCCTGGCCACCGGCGTGCGGCCGCGCGCGCTGGAGCTGCCCGGCATCGAACATGACATGGTCCTGTCCTACGTCGATGTTTTGCAGCACCGCAGGGCGGTGGGCGCGCGGGTGGCCATCGTCGGCGCCGGCGGAATCGGCTTCGACGTCGCGGAATTTTTAAGCCACCATGGCGGGCCGGGCGACCCGGCAAAACCCGACATCGACCGTTGGCTGCGGGAATGGGGCGTGGATCGTGATCCGGCCCATGACGGCGGCCTGTCGCCCGGCGGACCGGTTATGACGTCACCGCGCAAGATCACCCTGTTGCAGCGCAAGTCCCAGGCCTTGGGCCGGGGTCTGGGCATGACCACGGGCTGGGCCATTCGCGCGGGATTGCAGATGAAGGGCGTGGAAATGCTGGGCGGCGTGGAATACCGCAAAATCGACGATGCTGGCCTGCATATCTCTATCGACGGCGAAGAGCGGGTGATCGCTGTCGACAACGTGGTGATTTGCGCCGGCCAGGAGGAACGGCGCGATCTGCACGGCGATCTGATCGCGGCCGGCCTCACCGTGCATCTAATTGGCGGCGCGGAAACCGCCGGCGAACTGAACGCACTGCGCGCTATCGAACAAGGTACCCACCTGGCGGCGGCATAACAGAGGTTGGGATAGACATCATGGCTGGTATTGAACGGACGTTATTCGACAGTGACCACGAGATTTTCCGCGACACGGTGCGCCGGTTCGTCGAGGAAGAGATCGCGCCGCATCACGCGGAATGGGAAAAGGACGGCAAGATCAGCCGGGAAGCCTGGCTGAAGGCCGGCGAATTGGGCCTGCTTTGCGCCTCCATGCCCGAGGAATACGGCGGTGGCGGCGTCGACCGCACCTTCAGCATTATCCTGATGGAGGAGTTGGCGCGGGCGGGCGCTTCCGGCCCCGGATTCGGCCTGCACTCGGAAATCGTCGCGCCCTATATCAACACCTATGGCTCGGACGAGCAGAAACGGCACTTCCTGCCGAAAATGGCCAAGGGCGAGTTGATCGGCGCCATCGCCATGACCGAACCAGGCACGGGCAGCGACCTCCAGGGCATTCGCACCACGGCCCTTCGGGACGGCAACGAACTGGTCATCAACGGCTCCAAAACCTTCATCACCAACGGCAACATGGCGGACGTGGTCATCGTGGTCTGCAAGACCGATCCGGACGCGGGCGCCAAGGGCACCTCGCTGGTGCTGGTGGAAGCGGGCACGGAAGGCTTCCGCAAGGGCCGCAATCTGGAAAAGATCGGCCTGAAGGCCCAGGACACCTCGGAATTGTTCTTTGATGATGTGCGCGTGCCCATGACCAATATACTGGGCGAGGAAGGCAAGGGCTTCATCTATCTGATGCAGGAGCTGGCCTGGGAGCGGCTGCAGGTCTCGGTCAGCGCCGTCGCCAACATGGAGGCCGCCCTGGAATGGACCATCGATTACACCAAACAGCGGGAAGCTTTCGGGGAACCCATCATCAATCTGCAGAACACCCAGTTCAAGTTGGCCGAGGTCAAAACCCAGGTTACCGTGGCGCGCACCTTTGTCGACAAGCTGATCAGCCTGATGCTGGAAGACAAGCTGGACGCCGAGACGGCGGCCATGTCGAAGTGGTGGACCTCGGACCTGCAATGCAAGATGATTGATGAATGCCTGCAACTGCACGGCGGCTACGGCTACATGTGGGAATTCCCCATCGCGCGCGCCTGGGCCGACGCCCGCGTGCAACGCATCTACGCCGGTACCAACGAAATCATGAAGGTGATCATCGGGCGGGGGTTATAAGTTCGAAGCGTAGCCATTTGCATGGCTTTTCGAAGAAAGGCAAGATGGCAAACGATAATGAAGGCAAAGTCTGTGACGCCGTTCTGAGATTACTCGAAATGCATACCGGCGAAGCGCGGTCCAATGTTTTTCGACCTGACGCCAATGGCGATGGTCCACCTGTTGAATTGCGCTTCATGTTGGGCGAGCGAGACTATGCAATCGAGCACACGAGAATAGAGGCATTTGAAGATCAGATACGGATGGATAATGAGTTCCACGAATTGGTCATGCCGATCATTGAAGAGTTGTCTGGGATACTCCCCGGGCCGGCTATCTACACAATCTATTTCCCAATTAATGCACGCGTCGGCGGTACGGCAAAACCGCTCGGCGAATTGCGGAATAATTTAACTCTATGGGTTCGCCAACACGCACGCCGACTGCATGAAGTGAACACGGAAAACCCAGTTAGATTCAGATGGCCTCGCGGAATTATTTCGCAGTATCAGAGCGTCCCGCCAGGATTTCCTTACGAAGTGACTCTGCGTCGCGAAGCCCATTGGGCTCGATCAACACAGCATCATGGAGTTCTCTATCCGTCACGCTTCGCCCCCAACGATATCGAAAATCTGCGGGCAGACCGTTTGCGCAAGGCACTTGCCACAAAATGCCCAAAACTGCAGGCCTGCAAACATCAAGGTGCGCATACCATTCTAATATTCGAGGACGGTGACATAAACTTGTCCAATCATGTACTAATTGGCGATCAGCTTGGCGACGTATTGACAGAACGGACTGATCTGCCAGACGGCATATATCTGATAAAAACATGCTTTGAAACGTGGGATATTCGCCCCTTGAAATTGGGAGACACCAATCTCCCAGACGACAAAGGGATAGTTTTTAATTCAGCCGATCTGAATAATATTACCGAGGCTGCTTAAATCGAACTAACTTTGATGCGGCAGATCAAGAACAAAATTCCGCGCGTATGAGGCCGGAGCCGGTGTTGATTTTTGAACAGTAGGCTCTTCTTTCCGTTCTCTCATCGAATTAGGTTGAAGACAGAATTTCCATAATCGATGTCGTATTCTTGTTATCTGTACCGATACATGGTACACATAATTGATGATTAGAGCCTTCAAACACCGAGGATTAAAAAGGCTTTTTGAAAAAAGTGACCGGAGCAAGATTAGTGCTAAACACTTGGCGCGGATTGAAGATATTCTCGCTCGACTTGATATCGCCGAAACTGTCGAATCCCTTGACCTGCCGGGATATAATCTCCATCGGCTGCGAGGAAATCTAAGGGGGATTTGGAGCGTACGCATCTCCGGAAACTGGCGCATAATTTTTCGTTTATCGGATGGCGATGTCTTCGATGTCGATCTCATTTATTACCACTAGGAGGCAATGACATGCCCATGAAGAACCCGCCCCACCCAGGTCATTCGATCAAGGATGCATGCCTTGAGCCCTTGGGGCTTTCCGTCTCTGAGGGGGCGCTTAGATTGGGCGTCGCGCGCCATACCTTGTCCCGGCTGATAAATGGTCATTCCGGTATCTCGCCCGAAATGGCCATTCGACTGGAAAAGATGGGCTGGAGCACGGCACGATCTTGGCTTGCGTTACAGACGGCGTACGACCTGGCGCAAGCGCAAAGGAACGCGAACAAGATTAAGGTCCGGCCCTTGCGGGCAGCGCGCGCCTAGCAAGCGGCGACAACAACCGATTTTTCCCGCCGTCCATCTCCTCACAGCCAGGTTTGCAGCACGTAGCCGAACGGGCCTTCCGCGTTGGCGATATCGACCCGTTGCAGCTGGATGCGGTAGCCGTCATCGGTCTTCTTCAGGTGGTGGCGGTACTTGCCGCCGAAATAACGCTGGTCGTCCAGGCGGTATTCCACCAGATGGAATTTTGAACGCACGACAATATCGCCCGTGGCCCCATCCTCGCTTTCAACGATCACATTGGAGACCACGCGGGAGAGTCGCTGGGTTGGGGCCTGCGAGTGGGCATAGGGGTGGCAGACCCGTTTGATGCGCATTTCCATGAGGAACAGATCTTCATAGAAAATATTCGGCTGCCCCTCGGCAACCTCCTGATCGGCGGCCGCCGGCATCCAGTATTTGCCGTCCTCGGTAAACAGGGCCAGCCAGGCATCCCATTCCTGGTCATCAACAATCTCCGCCTGGCGGTAGAGGAATTTTTCAACGGCCAACTGCGTTTCAACGGAGCATATTGCCGCCATCTCAATTGCCCTCCGTCATGAACTGTTTCCAGGCGGCGAACATGTTGCGCATGGGCATCTCGCTCATGCCCGTCACGGAATGGGTGACGCCGTTTTCGACCGTGTCCTGGCCGGCGTTGCGGTGCAGGCTGACCCAGTTGCCGCCCCCCGCCATGGCCAGGCCTTCCTGGATGGCGCGGAAGTTGTTCAGGTCGTCGGCGTTGACCATCGTGGAGGGGGAATTGACATGATAATAATAGGCCAGGGCGCGCTCATAGATGCCGTCCGGGGCGCCCTTGAGACGAAAATGCCAGATCTCCGTCAGGGTTTTGTTGGGGCCCAGGGGCCGCACGGCGCGCAGTTGCTGCAGGGGGGGCTGTACCGAAAGACAGGGATAGACGATGACGTGGTGCACATTGGTGGAAAGGATTTCGTCCATGCGTTCGGCCCCGTAGGCTTCCGTCAGCACCGCCTCATGGGCCAGGGTGACGGGATCACGGGGGCGCAGGCCCATGTATCCGGTCAATTGGGTATGGCCGTTGGGGAAGCCGACCGTCTGCAGGCTGTCCCATTTCTCGAACGGCAGGGCGAAATCGGCGAGGAACTGATAGCCCATGGGCGCATCATCGCCGGTCTTGTCTTTATACTTCTTCTGCATGGCGGCGGCCGCATCGCCCGTGGAATGGTGGGTGATGGAGGGGTGGACCGCATCCAACTGGTTTTCCAGGAAAATCTTCCAATTCGAATGTTGGATAATACGAAAACAATTGGCCACGATCTCCGCTTCGCCAAGCGGCGAACGATTGCAGATATCGTCGAAGGCGGCCCTGGCGCCCTGCCCCAGATAGGTTTCCAGGTCTTCGCCCTCTTGCGACAGGCTGGCGAAAATAAAGCCGCGATAATTGCCCTGGCGTTCCGCCCGGACCATGGAAAACTGTGGGTCCTTGTAGTCAATAATACCGTCATAACCCTGCTTCATGGGGACCTGGCGGACGCTGCCATCCATATAGAACTGCCAGGCATGATAGGCGCAGCGAAAGGCCTTGCCGGCATTGCCATGTTCGTTGTTGCAAATCAGGGAGCCACGATGGGGGCAGCGGTTGTACAGCACATGGACCCCGCCATCACTGCTCCGGGACATGATCATGCGTTCCTTGCCGACCCATGTGGTCCAATAGTCGCCGGGGTTCGGCACCTGGCTTTCGTGACCGATATAGATCCACTTTTTGTGGAAGATATTGATCAATTCCCTTTCATAGACGGCTTGGTCCGCATAGACCGCCTTGTGAACACGATCATCCTGGACATAGTCGCCGTAGTGTACTTCCTGGCCGTCCGGCATTCTCGCCTCCCTTCTGTGTCTCTTTGAATGGGCGTTTCAGATCTGGGGCGAATTGTATCGCGCACACTGCCCCGCCGCCATCCCGTTTTGGCAACGGGGAGCCAAATTAGCGGCGGGTAAATAACAATTAACCATATTCATAAATACTGCCGGCTCTGTTGCAATCGCCACATATGAATACACATAGGAATAGGAGGGCGAACGTCCGTGCCCCATCTCTTGAACCGCAAGACTTACACCCGTGCAGCGGCACTATCGGTCGTCCTTGGCACGGCCTTATTGCTGTCATCCTGCATGGAGATATCGAACCCCCTATCCAGCGAAACCAAGGTGGCCGAAAAGCAAGTGGGAGAGGCGCGGGAAGCCGTCAAGAAAGCCCACAAGAAAGAGGAAAAGGAATTCAAAAAGGAAAAGCAGGAAGAGAAGGCCGAGGACAAGAGTTTTGCCAAGATGAAGCGGCAGTTGGAGGCCGACCAGGCCAGAGCCCCGGCCAATCCCGGTCAGGCAAACGGCACATCCAGGGAATTCGTCGACAAGGAACTTCTCGCCCTGAACCAGCGCGTCCACCATCTGTCCCAACGCATGGAGCATAATTCCGAGCGGGTCCACAAGCTGGCCGAGCATATGGAAAGCCTGCCGGCAATGCTAGCCGAATTGAAACTGGAACTGATGACGACCGAGGATAAGGTGCAAAAAATCGCCGCCGCGACCAAATCCGAAAAGCCCAGTGCCGAAAAAAGGAGTCCGCCCAAAAACTGGCCCGAAAAACGCCGCCGGCAAAAAAGATGAAGCCGTTCTGGAGCGTGCAACTTGGCGCCTACAAGACTAAACCGGGGGCGGAGGAGGCCTGGGGCGAAATTCTAGCGAACCCAATGGCGGTGGAATTGAGCGAGGCTGAAGTGCATTATATCCCCACCAAGCCCCTGAAGAACGGCAAGCGGCTTACGCTCATCGTCATCAATAAATATGCCAGCCGCAATTTGGCCGAGGCTGCCTGCAAGACCATGATGGGCAACGGCATTGATTGCGTCGCCCATTACGCCAGGCCCTAGATCACTTCCAGTTTGACTGGCCTCGCCGCGCTGACCGCGTCTCGACATGGGTAACAGTTTTTGGTCATGACATAGGTTACAGTTTATCCGGCTTAGGCGTCATTTTCTTCCGTCTTTTTTGCTTGATGGGCATGATGCGAAGCATTTTGTTCTCTCCCTTGATGG
>JAYGEA010000278.1:0-8874 GCA_046582635.1 Alphaproteobacteria bacterium | reverse complement strand
CGGTCATGGTGTAATCCAGCATCAGGAACAGGGCTTCCGTCGCCGCCCGTGTGCGTTGCATCTCGGGGGCGAACCAAATGCCGCCGATCTCGATCACCCCCTGGGCGGGCTGGACGTCCAGATGTCCAAGGCCGCCTCGCTGCCATGGGATGCCCGGTACAGCGCCGCGCCATGGATCGCCGGGTCCAGGGGTTCAAGCGTCACCGTTTGACCCTCGATCACCCGGCGCGCGGGGATCAGGCCGCTGGGTGGGTTGTGGACGGCTTCGCCCCAAATGTCCCGCTCAAACGCCGTCTCGTGTTTCATATCTTGCCCAACTGTTGTAATTGTCGGTGCCATTCTGCCCTGATCCCAATGAGGGTCAAGGTCTCTCCGACAGCGCGACAAATTGTAAGGTAACACCGCCAATGATGCCGCTTGTGGCAATGTTCATGGCCGCCGTCCTGTGGGCCTCCTCATCCATTGGCGCCAAGTTGGCGGTAGCGGAGCTGGCGATTGCCGAAGTCGTTTCGGGCCGCTTTCTGCTGGCCGTCGCCGTCCTGTGGAGCATAGTGCTGTTGACCAAGACGCCCGTGCGCCTGGCCGAGGTCAAGCGTCCCTTGCTGATGGGGGTGTTGGATCCGGGCCTGGTGTCATTATTGATGGTTTGGGGTCTGTATCATACGTCCGCGGTGAACGCATCCATGTTCTGGGCCCTGATGCCATTGCTGATGCCCATCGCCGGGCGTCTGGTGTTGAAGGAAGCGATCAACCCAATCGTCGTGGTGGGCGCCCTGCTGGCGATCGCTGGCGCCTTGTTGTTGGTCGTGGCGAACCAGGCGGCGGGCGAGGGTGATTTGTTCGGCGATATGCTGGCGGTCTGCGCCGTGCTCTGCGCCATGTGCAACGCCCTCCTGGCCCGCCGCGTGGCGCAGACCCAGGGCCGTCCCATGGTCACCACGGCGTTGCAAATGAGCATGGCTTTGGTGGTCGGCGCGATTGCCTTGGTGATCCTGGAGTCACCCGGCGAAAGCGTGGCGCGGGTGCTGGAGGGGCCCATGGTGCTGATGCTGTATCTGGGCATGATCGCCACGGCGGGACCGTTTTTCCTGTTGAACTACGCCCTGCGCCATATGACCGTGGGCCGCACGGCATTGTTTTCCAGCCTGGTCGGGCCCCTGACCGTGCCCATGGCGGTGCTCTTCCTGGGCGAAACCATCCAGGGCCTGGAGATCGCCGCCATCGCCTTGGTCATGCTGGGCGTGTTCCTGCCCAACCTGATCAGCCCAAGGCTTTTGGCGCGTTTTCGCCGGTAAAATTACTCCGCCGCGGTGGTCCGCTCCGTTGGACTGCGAAAAATCTCCAGCATCTCGGCCTCCGCCTTCTTGGCTTTCACCAGGGCCTTTTCCTTGACGTGGCCGAAGCCGCGAATGCGGTCGGGGACCTCCGCGATGTTGGTGGCCATGGCGTGGTTGTCATGATCCAGAGCAGCCAGCACTTCGTCCATGGCGGCTTCATAGTCGTTGATCAGTTGCCGTTCCATGCGCCGTTCCGCCGTGCGCCCGAACAAATCCCAAGGTCCGCCGCGCAAGCCTTTCATCCGCGCCAGCAGGGGCATCAGCTTCAGCATCCAGGGGCCGAATTCCCGCTTTTTCAAATGGCCGCTGTCCGGGTCCCGTTTTGCAATCATGGGCGGTGCCATGTGCAGGCGCAATTCGAAATCACCCTCGAACTGCTGGTTGACCTGCTCCATGAAACGGCCGTCGGTATACAGGCGCGCCACTTCGTATTCGTCCTTGTAGGCCAGCAGGCGGAAGAAATTCAGCGCCACCGCGGCGCCCAGGCCGTCCAGCCCGGCGGCCTTGGCCTGCTCCGCCGCGCGGACCTTTTCCACCAGGGCCCGATAGCGGGCGGCATAGGCCGCATCCTGATAGTCGGTCAGATAGTCAGCCCGGCGGTCGATCTGTTCGTCTAGGCTCAAACCTTCGGTCTTGACCGGCTGTTGCGGTATCAGGGGCTGGGCGATGGTTTCCACCGCCGCCGGGTCATGTGCGGCCAGGCGGCCCCAGGCAAAGGCCATCTTGTTGGCCGCCACGGCGACGCCGTTGAGTTCGATGGCGCCTTCGATGGCCTCCAGCGACAGGGGCAGATAGCCGTGCTGATAGGCCGACCCCAACAGGAACATGTTGGTGGCAATGGAATCGCCCAGCAAAGCCGTGGCGATCTTGGTGGCGTTGACAAAATGGGCGAAGTCCGCGCCCACCGCCTTTTGCAGCTCGGCCATCAGGCCCTCGCCCGCCATGTCCATGTCCTGATCTTCCAGGAACTGCGCCGTGGGCACCACGTGGCTGTTGATGACCGCGCCCGTGACGCCTTCGTTGATGGTGGAGAGCACATCCGGGCCGACGGCCACGACAATGTCGCAGCCCAGGATTAATTTCGAACCACCCGTGGCAATGCGCACCGCGTGCAGATCTTCCGGCTGATCGGCAATGCGGATGTGGGAGGTCACGGCGCCGTTTTTCTGCGCCAGGCCGGCCATGTCCAAGGCCGAGACGCCCTTGCCCATCAAATGTGCCGCCATGCCCAGCAGGGCCGAAATGGTGACAACGCCGGTGCCGCCGATGCCGGTGATCAGGATGCCGAAGGGTTCCGCCGAGGACGGCAGTTCCGGGTCCGGCAGGTTGGCGAACATCTCATCCCAATTGCCGTTGGCGCCGGAGGGTTTGGGCGCCTTGCGCAGGCTGCCGCCGTGGACGGTGACGAAACTGGGGCAGAAACCATTAACGCAGCTGAAATCCTTGTTGCAGTTGGATTGATCGATCTGCCGCTTGCGGCCCCATTCGGTCTCCTTGGGTTGCACGGATACGCAGTTCGAGGCAACCGAGCAATCACCACAGGCCTCGCACACCAGATCGTTGATGAAGGCCCGCTTGGGTGGATCGGGGAACAGGCCGCGCTTGCGCCGGCGGCGTTTTTCCGCCGCGCAGGTCTGGTCATAGATCAACACGGTGGTGCCCGGCGTGGTGCGCAGATCCTTTTGCACGGCATCCAGCTCGTCCCGGTGATGGATGGTGGTGCCCGGCGCCCAATTGGTGCCGATGGGATATTTATCCGGCTCGTCGGTGACCAGGACGATCTTGGTGATGCCCTCGGCGTGCACCTGGCGGCTGATTTCATCCGGGGTCAGCTTGCTGTCCGGCGCATTCACCACCGGCTGGCCGCCGGTCATGGCGACGGCGTCGTTGAACAGGATCTTGTAGGTGATGTTGACGCCCGCATCGACCGCCGCCCGGATCGCCAGCAGGCCGGAATGATAATATGTGCCGTCGCCAAGGTTCTGGAAAATGTGATCGGTCTTGCAGAACGGCGCCTGGCCGATCCAATTGACGCCCTCGGCCCCCATGTGGGTGATGGTCTGGGTATTGCGGTCGGGCATCCACAGGGCCATGCCGTGACAGCCGATGCCGGCCATGGAGCGGCTGCCGTCGGGGGTTTTGGTCGAGGTGTTGTGGGGGCAGCCGGAACAGAAATAGGGCGTGCGCAAAATGGTCGGCGGCGAGCCCTGGGCGCCGGTCTCGATCTGTTCGATGCGGGCCAGGCGCTGATCGAAATCGGGCATGTCGCTGTATTTCTTCAGACGGCCGACAATGGATTGGGCCACCATGCCTGGCGTCAGTTCGCCGATCTCGGGCAGCAGGATCTGGTTGTTTTCGTCCTTCTTGCCCAAGATGCGTTTCGGCGCCCCGTCGCGGCCGTACAACAGCGTGCGCAACTGGTCTTCCAGGATCGGGCGCTTTTCCTCGACCACCAGGATTTCTTCCAGGCCCTCGGCGAATTCCAGGGCGCCTTCAGGCTCCAACGGCCAGGTCATGGCCACCTTGTAAAGGCGGATGCCCATATCGGCGGCCATTTCCGCCGTCAGGCCCAACTCGTCGAAGGCCTGGCGCACATCAAGATAGGCCTTGCCCGTGGTAACGATGCCCAGGCGCGGCCTGGCTGTGTCAAAAATCACCTTGTCCAGCCGATTGGCCCGGGCATAGGCAAGGGCGGCGGGCAACTTGTAGTCAAGCAGCCGGTCTTCCTTTTCCTGCGGGGTATCGGGATAGCGCAGGTTCAGGCCGCCGCCGGGCATATCAAAATCAATGGTCTTGGCGAACTGCACCGCATTCGGGTCAATGGAGACGGAGGTGGAACTTTCAATGGTTTCCCCGATCGCCTTGAACCCCACGGCGCAGCCGGAAAATCGCGACATGGCGAAGCCGTGCAATCCCAGGTCGAGATATTCCTGGACCCCGGCGGGATGAAAAACCGGTACGCCGAAGGACATGAAGGCCGGCTCGCTTTGATGCGGCAGGGTGGAGGATTTGGCGCCATGGTCATCGCCGGCGATCAGCAAGACACCGCCATGTTTCGCGGTGCCGTCATAGTTCAAATGCTTGATGGCATCGCCGCTGCGGTCAACCCCCGGCCCCTTGCCATACCAGATGCCGAAGACGCCGTCGTATTTGGCGCCGGGCCACAGACCTATTTGCTGCGTGCCCCAAACGGCGGTAACCGCCAGATCTTCGTTCAGACCAGGTTGAAACTTGATGTGGCTGCGGGCGAGAAAGCGCTGCGCCGACCAAAGTGCGGCGTCATAGCCGCCGATGGGGGAGCCGCGGTAACCGGAGATGAAGCCGGCGGTGTTCAAGCCGGCGGCCACATCCCGCTGCCGCTGCAGCATGGGCAGGCGGACCAGGGCCTGCATGCCGGTCATGAAAACCCGGCCCTGTTCCTGTTCGTATTTGTCATCCAGCTTGACGGCGGCGATGCTCATGATGTTTCCCATAAAGTTTGATCTTGTTGGCGAAAATATAACATAACTCCGGCCCCGCTAGAACCGATCTTGGGCATTGGCGGGATCGGCCAGGACATCCCGGGCCTGGCCGCAGTCCAGGGCGATTTGCGCCTTGATGGCGCCGATAGGGTCCGGGCCATCGAACTTCCGTTCCGGGCGAAGGTGTTCGACGAAGGCAACCCGGCCATGGCGGCCATAGATGTCGCCGTCGAAATCAAACAGGTGTGCTTCCAAAATGATGCCCTTGCCGTCAAAGGTCGGCCGGGTGCCCAGGTTGGCGACGCCCGGGTGCCAAACGGTGCCGCCGGCCTCTTCCAGGCCGAAACGGATGGCGTAGACGCCGAGGGCGGGCCGCAGGGCGGAGGGGGAGAGGTGCAGATTGGCGGTGGGAAAGCCCAGTTGCCGGCCCCGCTTTTCGCCGTCCCGCACCCGGCCCTCGATCTCCCACCAATGGCCCAGCAGTTCCGCGGCCCGGCGGCAGCGGCCGGTTTCCAGATCAACCCGGATGATGGTCGAGGAGCAAACGTCGTCGTCGTGGGTGACGGGTTCCAGCACCGAGACCTCGAAGCCATGCTTGGCGCCAGCGTCCCGCAACATGGCCACATTGCCGGCCCGGCGGTGACCGAAGACAAAATCATAGCCGACCACCACATGGCGCGCGCCAAGCCCCCGCACCAGCACGTCGGATACGAAGTCTTCCGCCGATTGCCGGCTGACTTGGCGGTCAAAGCGCAAACTGACCAGACAATCCACGCCCAGTCCCGCCAGCAGACGTGCCTTGCTGCGAAACGGCGTCAGGCGAAAGGGCGGGGCGTCTGGTTGAAAGGTGCGCCTCGGGTGCGGCTCGAACGTGAGGGCCAGCGCAGGCCCCCGGGCGCCGTCGGCGAGGGTGCGGCAATGGCTGATCAGCGCCTGATGGCCACGATGAATGCCATCGAAGTTGCCGACCGCAACCGCGCCGCCTTGCAAATCTTTTGGCACGGAGGAGATATGACGGATGATACGCATGGCCGGGATTATTGGGTCTAAGGTCTGTCGTGGCAACCTGCTATTCGCCCCTGTTCCCGGATGTGCCTTCAAATGCGGCGCGGGTCGGCACCAGCAACAGGGCATCCCCGGTCACCACCACCTCGTCACCGCGCAGGCAAATCGTCTCCAGCGCGCAGCGGCGTTTTTCCATATTCACCTCCCTGACCGTGGCCACGGCCGTAATGGTATCGCCGGCCTTGACCGGCGCCGTGAAACGCAGGTTCTGTGACATGTATATGGCGCCAGGCCCCGGCAATCTGGTGCCGACAACGGTAGAAATCAGGGCGGCGGTCAACATGCCGTGGGCGATGGTGCCGCCAAACTGGGTTTGTTCGGCGAATTCCTGATTTAAATGGATGGGGTTCAAATCACCGTACCTTGGTATAAATCCTCGATGAAATACCCCCGCATTTCCTTGAACATTTTGATCGATTGCATGGCCTTCCGGGCTTCGCTCATGAGTTTTTTCCGCTGTTGTGGGTTGTTTGCTGGGAGGTTTGGTACAGTAATTTCAAATATCCACCAAGGCCAAGAAACCTTTCCCCGGTTGTTAACCAAATATTCAGTGCCCTGACGCAAACTGCCTCACGTTGCATCCGTGGGGGAGGACGGCGTGTCCATTGGCCACCGTGCAACATATGCATTGGCCGACTAACAACTTGAATGGGACAGGAACGATGGCTGTCGATATGAACATGACGATCCTGATCGTCGATGACTACAAAACGATGCTGCGCATCATCCGCAACCTGTTGAAGCAGCTTGGCTTCAACAACGTGGACGAAGCCGCCGATGGCGCCGCCGCGCTGCAAAAGCTGCGCGGCAAGGATTATCACCTGGTGATTTCCGATTGGAACATGGAGCCCATGACCGGCTACCAGTTGCTGAAGGAAATGCGTTCCGACGACAAGTTGCAGGAAACACCTTTCATCATGATCACGGCGGAATCAAAAACCGAAAATGTGATCGCGGCGAAAAAAGCGGGTGTGAACAACTACATCGTCAAACCCTTCAACGCGGCGACACTAAAAACCAAAATGACGTCGGTCATTGGTGATTTTTGATCTTGTCGAATATTGATTTAGGTGTCCGGATTGTCAGATATTCCGTGGAGTTTGGGTAATGGATACGGAAAAAGTTAGTGCCGGCATTGAACAACTGGTTGATCACTTGCGCGCCAACGATTCAGTCCAAGTGGACCTTGGCGACATCGCCGGGGTCACCGAAATCCTGCTGGCCACCATGCGGCGCTATTTTAATTCCATTGATACGACGCTGTATTCTGAATTCGGGGGCCTCTCGGAATATATTCAACGGGCCCGCACGGAAATTTCCGAATTGCGTCCCAACGATCTGAAGCAGGAAAAAATTCCCCGCGCCGGGTTGGAGTTGGAGGCGATCGTAGCCTCGACCGAGGAAGCCACCGGCACCATCATGGACGCGGCGGAAGAGATCATGTCCGCCGACGCGGCGGCTGAAAATTATGTCGAGGCGATCAACGAAGCCTGCATGCGCATATTCGAGGCCTGTTCCTTCCAGGATATTACCGGCCAGCGGATTACCAAGGTCGTGAACACCCTGACCTATATTGAGGAGCGTCTGCATGGCCTGCAAGATGCCTGGGGCCCCGATATCGAGGATGCGGACGGCGCGGCACCGGAGCCTGGCAAGGATGATGACGCCCGGCCGGACAAGGACCTGTTGAGCGGACCCGCCCTCGACGGCGAAGGCATCCTGCAGGATCAGGTCGATGATTTGTTAAACGGGACCGCGGACGGCGGTGACTCCTTCGATTTTGACGTTGCAACCGAAATCGTCGCCACGGGCCCGGCCATGAACCCGGCAACATCCAAACAAAGCAGCCCGGCCGAAGGCAAAGGCGCAAATGGTCATGGCACGGCAAGGACGGCGGCAAAAAAAGCTGTGGATGAGCCCAAATTGGATGACATCGTTCCCTTGTCGACTGATAAAGATGAAGCCGCCTCGCAAGACGAAATCGACGCCCTGTTCGACTAATACGCAGCGGTCTCACCGCAGCGGTCTCACCATTGTAGGCAAGACAACGCCGCCCGCGGCCCTTCGCCGGCCTGTTCGGCGAACTGGCGCATTTTCTCCGCGTCGAATTGTCCATCCGGGCGCCACCCCACATCATCGGCATGTATGCCGCCGGTAATCCAGATGGCGTCGATACCGGCCCGGCGGGCGCCCTGAATATCCGTTGCCAGGGCATCGCCAACCATCACCGCCCGGTCCCTTGGTATTTGGGGCGAAGCAGCGAACAGGCGGTCGAAAATTTCCGGGTACGGTTTGCCGAAACGCTGCACGTCGCCGCCCAGTTCCTCGTAAAGGGCGGCCACGGCGCCGGCGCAGGGGACCATCTGGTCGCCACGCATCACCACCAGGTCCGGATTGGCGCAAATCAGCGGCAATTTCCTCGCAATGGCGCCCCGCAACATCTCAGCGTAGTCTGCGGCCTGATCCACCTCGTCATCGAACAGCCCGGTGCAAAGGATCAACTCGGCCGCTTCCAATGGCACTTCGCAGCCGCCGCAGGCATCCAGGGCGGACCGATTGCGTTCGGGGCCAAGGTGAAAATAGGCAGGTTGGGGATCAAGGGCGGCCAGCGCATTGGCGGTAGCCTCGCCGGAAGTCAGCAGCCAGTCATAAAGGTCACGTGCAACACCCATTTCGGCCAAATGCCCGGCGACGGAATTACTGGGCCGGGGGGCGTTCGATAACAACACCACCCTGGCGCCGGTTTGGCGCAAACGGCGCAGACATTCCGCGGCATCGGGATAAACCGCGACGCCATCATGCACGACGCCCCACAGATCGAAGATAAACAGCTCATAATCCGCCGCCACTTCGGAGATGCCGCCGATGGTGACAATACTTTTATTCATTTCACACCTAGTGTCCTGGTTCAGGAATACGTCGTGTTTAGGACGGTCATACAAGCCCCTCGGCTAGGAGGGTGGTCCGCCGTGATGCGGGACATCATTAGGAGCACCCGACGACGTCCGAGG
>JAYGEA010000115.1:0-11507 GCA_046582635.1 Alphaproteobacteria bacterium | reverse complement strand
TTTTCTCGAACACGGCTATCTTTATCTGGTCGCCGGGGCCGAACAGGTCGCGATTGCCGAAGAAAACTGGCGCACCCAGACCGGGCTTGGCGTGCCCAATGAATTTCTCGACCGGGCCGGGGTGGCGGCGCGGTTTGCGTCGATCAACGTAGCGGATATCGATGCGGCGATCCATGCGCCCCACGATGGCTTCATCGACCCCCAGGCAGCCGTGCTTGGTTTCCGGCGCAAGGCGATCGACCTTGGCGTCGACTATATCCAGGACAAGGTCGTCGACATCGAGGTCAGCGGCGGGCTGGCGCGCAAGGCCGTGCTAGCGTCGGGGGACCGGGTCGCGGGCAAAATCATGGTCAATGTCGCCGGGGCCTGGGGGCCGGAAATCTGCGCCATGGTCGGCATGACGGTGCCGGTGGAACCGCTGAGCCGTAACACCTTCTATTTCGAGATTCGCGGCGAGATCGAAACCATGCCGCTGACCAAGGATCCAAGCGGCGTCGCCTTTCGCCAGGAAGGTGCCGGCTTCACCGCCGGGCAGACAGACATCAACGTTCCCTTCGGTTTCGACTGGGACGTTTACCACGACAAGTTCGAAGAGGTCTTCTGGCCCGCCCTGGCGCATCGGGTACCCGCCTTCGAGGCTTTGCAGGTCAAACGCGGCTGGTCCGGGCATTATGCCTACAACCGCATGGACGGCAACACCATCATCGGCAAGTGGATCGGCGGTCTGGATAATTTCTACATCGCCACGGGCTTCACCGGCGCCGGCCTGCAAAAGGGTCCCGCCATCGGCCGGGCCATGACAGAACTGCTGCTGAACGGCGGCTATCAGACCATCGATCTGACACGCATGTCTTACCAGCGCGTAATCGACGACGAACCATTGCTGGAGACCGGCTTTTCAGCTTAACCTCGCCGTTTCGCCGTCGCCGCCTCATCTATTTGCCCGTTTTTTCCCACCACCACGCCGTAATCCCGTGCGGCGGCTTCCGGGCTGACCAGGCCAAGGCGCACGTCGTCGGCGACCGCTTCCGGGTCGCGGGCCTTTGGGTCGCCGTAACCGCCGCCGCCGGGCATTTCGATGATCAGGCGGCCTTGCGCCGGGATGGTTTGGAAACCCTTGTTGCGGAGTTCTTTACCAGAGGCCAGGCTGATCCGTCCCGTGGCACCGGGGCCGGCGCCGTCCCGGCCGCGGGCCGGAAACAAAACCCGCTCAAAACTGGCGAAGATGCCGAACGGTGCATCCTCCCGGCTGGTAATTTCCATCACCTGCCCCAGGCCGCCCCGTTGGGCACCGATACCGCCTGAATCCGTGCGCAATTCCTTGCGCCAGACCACAATGGGCGTGATCGCCTCGGAAATTTCCACCGGTACATTGCGCACGCCGCTGGGATATGGCGTGGCCGAAAGGCCATCCAGCTTTGGCCGCGCGCCCGCGCCGCCGCTGTGGAAGGCCATCAGCATGAACGCCGTGCTCTCCCCCTCGGTGCGTTCGGTGATGCCGTGGCCGGCGCCCAGCTTGACGTTCCACAAATTCGAGGTGCCCTCCGCCGGGACCCGGTCGGGCAGGGCCTGGTGCAGGCAGCCGAAGATGACGTCGGGCAGCATATGGCCGATGGTCGATCGCGCCACCACGGCACAGGGATGCGGGGCATTGACAATTGTGTTGTCCGGCGCCGAGACGGTGATGGCGTCCAGGGTGCCGGCATTGTTGGGGATCTCCGGCGCCACCACGCATTTTGCACCGAACGCCGTGTAGGCTTCGGTGTAGCAGAGCGGGCAATTGATGCCGAAGTCCGAGGTGCCGGAGGAGCCGGCATAGTCCACATGAATGATGCCGTTTGAAATGGTCAGCTCCGCCACCAGATCAATGGGTTCCTCGAAGCCGTCAATGCGCATGGCATGGCGCCAACTGCCCTGGGGCAGGGCGTTGATGGCGGCGGTAATCGCGGTCCGGCTCTGCTCAATGATATGACTGCCCAGGGCGTCGAGATTGTCGAGATCGTATTCGTCCATCATGGCGAACAGTCGCCGCCCCCCGGTCTCGTTGCAGGCGGCCAGGGCGTAGATGTCGCCCTCCACCTGTACCGGTTCGCGCACGTTGGCACGGACCAGGTTCAATAGCCACTGGTTCATCTCGCCGGCCTGGGCCAGGGGCATGATGGGCACGAATAATCCTTCATGATAGATCTGCCGCCCATCCGGCGACATGCCGACACCGCCGATGTCGACCACATGGGAGGTGCAGGCGAACAAGGCGACCATGGCGCCATTGCAGAAGGTCGGCGTCACCACCGTGAAATCGTGCAGATGGCCGGTGCCCTTCCAGGGATCGTTGGTGATGTAGACATCACCCTCCACCATGTCCCGTACCGGAAACACGTCGATAAAATGCACCACCGCGCGGGCCATGGAATTGATATGCCCCGGCGTGCCGGTGACCGCCTGGGCCAGCATCTGGCCTTTTAGGTTGAAAACGCCGGCGGAAATGTCGCCGGCCTCGCGGCTGGATGTACTAAACGCCGTGCGCACCAGGGTCTGGGCCTGTTCCTCGACCACCGAGATCAGCCGGTCCCACATGACCTGATAGCGGATCCGATCCATGCTTTCCTGGCTCATGCCGCCGATCCTTCCTTGGTTCTGGTCATGACGATCTGGCCCAGGGCGTTTATTACCGCGTCGAAACCGTTTGTCACAAGTGTCGTTGTTTCGTCCTCGACAATGATCGCCGGACCCTGAATTCTGGCCCCCGGCGTCAATTGGGTGCGGCTATAAACGTCCGCCATGGTCCAGGCGTCACTGGCCGGGTCGAACAGCCGGCGTTGCCCTGACCGTTCGCTCTGAGGTTCACCATAATCCTGCCCCACCGCCGCCGCGCCCGGCCGGTTCGTCGCCAACGACAAGCTCCAGGTCAGGACTTCAACGCCAAGGTTGGGAATGGTGCGGCTGAACAACGCCTGGTATGCCCCTTCGAACCAATCCGCCAGCGCGCGGCCGTCTTCCGGGCCGTAGGTTTTTTCCGGCAGCGCCACGAAAATCTCATGCCCTTGGCCGCGATAACGCATGAAGGCGCCCCGGGTTTCGACCAGGGCCTCGTTGGGCGCACCCAATCGGACAACGGCCTCGGCCTCGGCCCGCATGCGCCGGTAGATGTCATTGACCGCCCGCGGAGCGTAGTCACGCAAATCCATGTACAGCGTCTGCACCACTTCGTATGAAATTTGCGCCCGCAAAAAGCCGATGGCGGAGCCGACCCCGGCGCCCTGGGGCACCACCACGGTATCGATCCCCAGCTTGTCCGCCAGGCGAGCCGCATGCAGGGGCGCCGCGCCGCCGAAGGCTACGAGGGCGCGGCCGATCATATTCTTGCCGCTTTCGATGGCGTGCACGCGGGCCGCATTGGCCATATGTTCATCGACAATTTCAGAGACACCGGCGGCGGCGATATTTGTCGGCGTCTCCAATGGACCGCCGATATGTTCGCCGATGGCGACCGTGGCCCGGTCCGGCTGCAAGGCCACCTGGCCGCCGGCAAAATGCGCCGGATCAATCCGGCCGAGAACCATGTCCGCATCCGTCACCGTGGCGCCAAGGCCGCCATTGCCATAGCAGGCCGGCCCCGGTACCGCGCCCGCGCTTTCCGGTCCGACGCGGATGCGTTGCATGGCATCCACATCGGCGATGGAGCCGCCGCCGGCGCCGATTTCCACCATGTCGATCACCGGGATCCGCAACGGCAGGCCGCTGCCTTTTTGAAAGCGGTACATGCGCGCGACCTCGAACGAGCGGGCAATGTGGGGCACGAAATCGTCGATCAGGGTGATTTTCGCCGTGGTGCCGCCCATGTCAAAGGAAAGCACTTTCCCCAGGTCGTTCTCTCTGGCGATATCACGGGCCAGTATGGCGCCCCCCGCCGGGCCGGATTCCACCAGGCGGATGGGCAGGCGAACGGCGGTTTCCACCGTGGTGACGCCGCCGCTCGACATCATCAGCAGCAGCGGACAGGCAACGCCAGCGGTCTGCAAACCGTCTTCCAGACGCTTGAGGTAACCGGCCATCATCGGCTGCACGTAGGCATTGGCGCAGGCCGTGGACATGCGGTCGTATTCCCGGATCTCCGGGCAGACCTCGGCGGACAGGGTAATGGAGACACCGGGCAACGCCTCGGCCAGGATCGCCCCGGCGCGGCGTTCGTGGTCGCCGTTGACGTAGGAATGCAGGAAACAGACGGCAATGGCGGCCACTTCGGTCTTGGCCAAATCGGCGGCCAAGGCGCGCAATGCGGCCTCGTCCAGATCCAAGAGAACTGAACCGTCCGCCGCGATCCGTTCGGGTACGGAAAAACGCCAATTCCGCTCGATCAGGGGCGGCGGGCGCTGCATGTACAAATCGTACTGTTCGAACCGGTGTTCGTAGGCCATTTCGATGGAATCGCGAAAGCCGTCCGTCGTCACCAACGCGGTGCGCGCGCCCTTGCGCTCGATCAGGGCATTTGTAGCAAGAGTGGTGCCATGAATGACCAGGGTCACATCGCCCGCCTTGACGCCCGTCCGCTGCAATATATCGGCAACGCCGGCCAAAACGGCCACCTCCGGCGCCGCGGGCGTGGTCAGCAATTTCAAGCGGTCCTGGCCGCCGCCATACTCCAAAACTACATCCGTGAAGGTGCCGCCGATATCAACCGCCAGCCTCGGCCCCTCAGTCATAAAAGTTCGTCATGAATACGCTACCCTTTGCACATTTACCGATCTGCCACACAAACCAGAATAACCCAGAACCATTTTAATTGGGGTAAAACAACTGCCGCCCACCGATTTTATAGCCGGCGATCGCCGCTTTGCCGGGTCCCGACAACAGCCAATCGATAAAACGCTGGCCAGACCGGGATTTTACGTGGCCATGACGCAGCGGCGAGACCAGGATGACGCCGTATTGATTACGCAAATCCGGATCGCCCTGCAAAACAATCTTCAGGTCCCGCTTGTTTTGGAAGCTGAGCCAGGTGCCCCGGTCGGTCATGGTGTAGGCGCCCATGGCGGCGGCGGTGTTGAGGGTGGCGCCCATGCCCGAACCGGTTTCGCGGTACCAGGTTCCTGAATGAGCCGCCACATCGATGCCGGCTTGCGCCCATATGGACAGCTCCCGCTTATGGGTGCCGCTGTCATCGCCGCGGGAGACGAAGGGGCTACGCTGTCGGGCGATCCGCGCCAGCGCGGCGGCGGCATTTGTTGTCTTGGCGGCGGCGGCGGGATCGGCGGCCGGCCCGACGATGACGAATTCATTATACATCACGGCATGGCGGGCGACGCCGAAGCCGGCCGCTACGAACGCCTCCTCGGACGGTTGATGATGCACCAACAAGACATCGGCATCGCCATTGCGGGCCAGGCGCAGGGCCGCGCCGGTCCCTACCGCGACGACACGAACCGAAATTCCCGATGCCGCCTTGAACTTCGGCAGGATGTAATCAAACAAACCGGAATTCTGGGTCGACGTGGTCGAGGCCAATGTGATGAATGATGCCGCCGCCGCGCCGCAGCCCAGGCAGAGCGCTGCCGGAACGGCGGTCAGAATTATCAGCCGTTTTTGCCACGCGTTCATTGAATTACGTTCACGGACGGTCGATGCCCAATTCGTCGGCCGACTTGCCGCCCACGCCGTCATAGACCGAACGCCGCCGCCACCACAGCAGTTCGCCGTTTAAAAAGGCCCTGGCCAGGTCATTCTCCGGGCCGGAAAAAAATTTGTCGGCGGGTGCCCGTTCCTTGATACGGCCGCGATGCAGGAAGATGATTTCCTGGGCCAGACGGCGGGCCTGGTTCAGGTCGTGGGAGGTCATGATGATCTTGACGCCCGCCTCGGACATGTCGCGGACAATATCCTCGACCAGATGCGCCGCCGCCGGATCCAGGTTCGCCGTCGGTTCATCCAAAAACAACACCCGTGGACGCAGCGCCATGGCGCGGGCCAGGGCCAGTCGTTGCTGCTCACCGAATGACAGCGCCCGCGCCGGGGTGCCGGCCAAACGGGACAGGCCCGTCCGCTCCAGCGCCTCGGCCACCCGCGGTTGGCGCTGGGCGGCATCCAGGCCGTGGATCTTCAGCGCCAGATCGATATTGCCCCGGGTCGAGCGGCGCAGCAGCACGGGCCGCTGAAAGACCATGCCCTGGGCCCTGGCCAGGGCCCGAGGGTCGGTTTCGCCGGCCCAGCGCACCTGGCCCAGGTCGGGCGTGACGATGCCGTGGCAAACGCGGAGCAACAGGCTCTTGCCCGCGCCGTTCGGTCCGATGATCAAGGTGCGGGCGGGCGCGGCATCAAAGCGGCAATCGATTTCCTTCAAGACCATTTTATCGCCCCGCCGCAACGAGACCTTTGTCAGGGTAACGGGCAATATTTGATTTGGCGCGTTCATGCCGGCTGCCGCACACTGCTGACATGGCGAAAGCCATAGGCGCCGATGCTGACGGCGAACGAGAGCAGAAGCAGCACGATGCCAAGGCCCAGGGCCATGGACAGATTGCCCTTGCTGGCTTCCAGGGTTATGGACGTCGTCATCACCCTGGTGACGTGATCAATATTTCCGCCGACAATCATTACGGCGCCGACCTCGGCGACGGCCCGCCCGAAACCCGCCAGCAATGCCGTTATCAACATTGCCCGGCCGTCCCAAAGCAGGATCACCAGCGCCTGACCCGGCGTAGCGCCGAGGGAGCGCAGGGCCTCCTGATACTCGCCCCACAATGTTTCCAGGATCTCGCGGCTTAACGAGATGATGATGGGCAGCACCAGAATGATTTGCGCGATCACCATGGCGGTGGGTGTAAACAGCAAATTGAAGACCCCGAACGGTCCGGCCCGCGACAGCAGCAAATAGACGATCAGGCCGACAACCACGGGCGGCAATCCCATGAGGGCATTGAATATGACGATCAACAGCCGCCGGCCGGGGAAGCGCCCCAAGGCAATCAAGGCGCCCAATGGCAGGCCGATCAGGGCCGCGATCAGGGTCGCCGTCAGGCTGATCCGCAGGGACAGCCCGATGATCTCCCACAGCGCCGCATCGAATTCCCAGATCATGGAAGCCGCCGTCAGAATGGCGCGCCAAAATTCGTCCATCCCTCAAATCCGTCTCATGAAATGCCGTCGTCTTCCGGGTCGTCTTCAAGCTGGTCTTCAAGCTCATCAGTGATACGGCCGCGCAGCATAACTCTTCGCGCTGCCTTCTATGCGCCGTCATAGTGCAATCAATGTGCCGATTGGAGCAAGATCAAGCCGTAAATAAATGCGGTCTCCCGAGAGGTGACCGAATGATTGCCGCAAGAGGCGCGCTATCGACAGCGGGACGGATTGGCATGATGATGGTCACTGCCAGAAAACGAGAGGTTGAGACATCGCCATGTCCGCACGCGCCGTAATGCCGGAAAATTATCCCTGGTATGATTATACCCACTACTCGTTTTCACTGGGCATCGCGGCTGGTGACGGGGTCTATCTGTCCGGCCATACGGCATCGGAGTACGATGGGGATACGGGGAGGATCCGGATATCGGGCGGCATGACGGCGCAAGCCCGCACCGCCTATGCCAAAATCGGCGCCATCCTGGAAGCGGCCGGCAGAACCTATGACGATGTCGTGCGGGTGGTTGAATATATCAAGCCCGAGGGCATTGAGCGCTATGGCGAGGCGGCCACCGTTCGCGAACAGGTCTTCGGGGCGTCCACCCCCACGGTCAATACCGTACCGGTGCAGGCATTGTTGCGGCCCGACGCCTTGATTGAGGTTGAAGTGACCGCCGGGCCGGGGGATGGGAACAGGCCCGCCGGCATGGTCTTCCTGCCAACCATCCAGCCTGTTGACGGCCAGGGCGCCATTATCGCCCCCGGCGACGTGGCGGCCCAGACGGAGGCCATATTCGAGACGGCGCGGGGGCTATTGACGGCGCTTGGAACAGGGCTGTCCCATGTGGTCAAGACCCTGGACTACATCACCCCGGCGGCATTGGCCGGTTACCGGGATACGGGCCGGGTACGGCGGAGCTATCTGGGGCCGGTTTATCCCTGCGCGGCCGGCATCATCATACCCCGGTTGCTGCACGAGCAAGCTTTGATCCAATATGATTTCATGGCCGCGCGGGAGGATCCCGTGGCCGTCAACCCCGGCTGGGAACGGTACCAAAAGCTGACCTACAGCCCCGGTGTTCTGGCCGGAAAACGCCTGTTCCTTTCGGGACAGGGCGCCGTCAATCCGGACACCGGGGACATGGAGCATGCGGGCGACGTGGTGGCCCAGGCGGAATTTATTTACAACAATATTTTCAAAGTGATCGCCGCTGCCGGCGGCAAGCCGGAAAACCTGGTGAAAACCATTGAGTATGTCACCCCCGAGGCCCTGGCCCGCTATCGCGAGGTTGGCGCCTTGCGTAGCCGGCAATTGTCCAAGCCCTATCCCGCCGCCACCGGCTTGATTTGCCAACGCCTGCTGCGGCCGGACATGTTGATCGAAGTCGACCCCTTTGCGGTGCTGGATTGAACATGAGCGCGGCCCTGCTGACTGACGAGCTGCGGTCCTGGATCGGCCGGGAGGTGACATACGCCGCCCGGGAAGAGCTAGGCCGGGCCTCGATCCGCTATTTTGCCCTGGCCATCGGGGATGAAAACCCGCTTTACCAGGACGATGACTTTGCCCGGGCCGCCGGTTACCCGTCCCTGATCGCGCCGCCGACCTTTGTCGTGGAGACCTGCCAGTATGCCCATGGCCGGCCCGATGGCAACGGCTACATGGGCCATGCCTGGGACCTGCCCCTCAAGGGTTGCCGCATGATCCGCGCCGGCAACGATTATGAATTCATCCGGCCCGTGTTGCCCACCGACCGCATTTCGGTCGCTTGGGTTCTGGAGGATATGGTGGAACGGCCAAGATCATCGGGCGGCACGCAATTGTTCGTCACCACCGTGGCCCGCTATTTCGATGGGGCGGCGGCACTGGTGGCGGTGAACCGGGAAACCACGGTCTATCAACCCTTGGCGGAAGCACAATGAAACCCGGCGATATTCTGCCCGTAGAGGAAAAGATTTTTTCCGCCACCGATCTTGTCATGTATGCGGGCGCGACCTGGGATTGGCATCGTCTGCACCATGACAAGGACTTCGCCCAGGGCATGGGATTGCCCGCGCCGGTCATAGACGGGCAGATCTACGGCGCCCTGTTTGCCAAGCAGGCCACAACCTGGCTTGGGCCGCGGTGGTTTGTGCAAAAACAGAAATTCCGCATGCGGGCCATGGCTTTCGCCGGCGATACCCTGCGCATGGAGGGGGAGGTCGGTACGGCGGGCAGCGACGGCGCCGTTGAAATTATTCAGAAAATAACAAAAGGCGACATTATTGTCGCCGAGGCCACGACGCAGGTGCGCCTGCTGCCATAAGCTTTTCGTCAATCCAAGGGGCCGTCGAGCATTCCGGTCAGCTTTTCCTGCAACTTACTCCGTTCAACCTTGCCCGTGGAATTGGCTGGAATCTCGTCGATGAAATAGTAATGCCGCGGCCGCTTGAACCGGGCCAGATCCGGGCTCTCGCGGCAGAAGCGGTCGAGGGTTTCGGCGTTCAATGCCGGGTCCTTGGCGATAACGGCCGCACAGACCACCTGGCCCCATTTCGTACTGGGCAGCCCCACCACGGCCACATCGGCTATTGCCGGATGATCGAACAGCAGGTTTTCCACTTCCGCCGGATGCACGTTCTCGCCGCCCGTCTTGATGGTGTGGTCAATGCGCCCCTTGACGGTGATGAAGCCGTCAGCATCCCGCAGGGCAGCATCCCCCGACCAATACCAGCCATCGCGCAAGGCCGACGCCGTGCGGTCGGGCAGGCGGAAATATTCCTTCATGATCGAGGGCCCCCGCGTGATCAGCTCGCCATCCGAACCCACATCCGCGATGTCGTCGGCGGAGGTGGCGCCCATCCTGACGATCCGCACCTCCATGTTCACGGCGGCCTGGCCGACGCTGCCCAGCTTGTCCGGATGCCGGCGGTAATCGCACGCCGTCGCCGCTAGGCCTTCCGTGAAGCCATAAATATTAAGAAAGGCTTTCGGGAACAGCGCCATGCAGGTGCGCGTGATGTCGTCGGCCAGGGTCTGGCCGCCGTAGAAACCACAGCGCAGGCTGGATAGATCAAATTGAGACAAATCGGCCCGGGCCAGCATCACCATTTGCGTTGGCACGCCGTGCAGAACGCTAAGGGCCTCGCTTTCGACCAAGCCCAAGGTCTCGTCAATATCGAACCCGCGGGTCATGACATTGGTCGCGCCCAACAGGACAAAGGGGATGAACTGCAATTGCAACTGGGCGATATGGAACAGCGGCTTGTTGTTCAGAATGCTGTCGTCGTGTTGGTAATCGCACTCCAGGGCCATGGTCATGGCGCCGAATAGTTCCGCCTGATGGGTGCGGACCACACCCTTGGGCAGGCCCGTGGTGCCGGAGGTGTACATGATAAAGGCCGTATCATCGAGGCCGGCGCCCACCGCCGGTTCACGGTCGGAGGCGGCGGCGACAAAGTCGTCGAACGGCAGTTCCGCCCCCTCGGGTGTGCCGCCAATATAGATCAGACGCTCGACGCTTTGCAGATCGTCCTTGATGGCCATGACGGGGGCGCGCAAGGCCTCTTCGAACACCAGCAAACGCGCGGCGCAATTGTCGATGATGTATTTGATTTCGTTGGCGGCCAGGCGATAGTTGATGGGCACGGGAACGCCGCCGATTTTCAACAGGCCATAGAAGGCGGTGACCTGTTCGGGCAGGTTCCAAGTTAGAAAGGCGACCCGGTCACCCCGGCCGATGCCGTGCGCGGCAAAGGCATTCGCGGCCCGGTTGACCGCAAGGTTCCATTGTTTGTAGCTCCAGCGCCGGCCTTCGAAAACCAGGGCGGTCTTGTCCGGCCATTTCAAGGCCGATTGAGTCAAGGTCAATCCAAGGTTCATGCTTCGCCCATCCGCACAATATTTTGAGGTGCCGGAACTCTAGCATGATTAGAAAAACTCTGCGCCGACGGTGTTGCCCCCCCTCTCAAAGCCAACGAGCAATAACCGAACAACAGCGGAGAGCAGCCAAGGGCGGTCCAAATTCCTACACCCGATCAACTCTGGGAAGTGGCCGAGGAGATCGGCCTGAACCTGACGGAGGACGACGTTGCCTTCTTCATTGAATTGATGCACGGCAATGTCGAAGACTACGACATCATCGACGCCATGCCCGACAATCTGCCCCCGGTCACCTATGCCCGGACACCGGGTTATAAGCCGAGCGGGGACGAAAACAAATATAACGCCTGGTATGTCAAAACCACGGTCCAGGGCGCGGCGCGCGGCAAGCTCAAGGGCAAGACCGTCGTGCTGAAAGACAACATCATGCTGGCCGGCGTGCCCATGATGAACGGCGCGGCAACCTTGCTGGGATACATGCCCGAGATTGACGCCAAGGTGGTGAGCCGTATTCTCGATGCGGGTGGCACTA
>JAYGEA010000161.1:0-3397 GCA_046582635.1 Alphaproteobacteria bacterium | reverse complement strand
GAGGGCAGCCTGGATTTGGGCAAGGAAACCCTGGCCATGAAGGTTTCGCCGCAATCCAAGTCGGCCACCCTGAACCTGGCCGTGCCCATCAAGATCGGCGGTACTTTCGCCGCGCCCACCTTCCGCCCCGACGAACTGGCCACGGCCCGGCGCCTGGGCGGTTTGTTGGGCGCCGCACTGTTCCCCCCCGCCGCCCTGTTGGCCCTGGGCGACATGGGCAGCGGCGACGACAACCCCTGTCTGAAGATTGCCCAAGACCAACAGGGCGGTGGAGGCAAAAAACCGGCCGCACAGGCACGGCAACCTGTTGCTAAAAGTGCCGCTGAAAGCGCCGTGGAAGCGGTGAAAGCGCCTCTTGAAAACTTGAAGAAGGGCCTGGGCAGCCTGTTCGGCGCAAAGAAATAGAGCTGCCCATGAGCGGCGAAATTCTCACCCAAAGGGACGGCCCCATCGCCACGGTTACCCTGTCCGCACCGGAGCGCTTGAACGCCATGAGCCTGGCCATGTGGCGGGGCATCGCCGATAGCTTTACCGCCCTGAACGGCGAAGAGAGCCTGCGCTGCATCATCCTGCGGGGGAGCGGCGAAAAGGCCTTCGCCGCCGGGGCCGACATCGCCGAATTCGAACGTGAACGTTTCGACCGGGATAGCGCCCGGGCCTACGGCACCATCATGGCCGCCGCCCTGGAAGCGATTCAGAACTGCCGCCACCCGGTGGTGGCGATGATCCACGGCGCCTGCGTCGGCGGCGGTCTGGAATTGGCCTGTTGCTGCGACATGCGCATTTGCGGCGAGGGCAGCCGCTTTGGCGTGCCGGTCAAGAACCTGGGCCTGGTGGTCGCCCTAAACGAAATGCAGGCCGTGGCCGGCGTCGTGGGCCGCGCGACGACGTTGGAAATTGCCCTGGAAGGCCGTATCTTCGGCGCCGGGGAAGCCTTGCGGAAAAACCTGGTGAACCGCGTCGTGCCCGATGATCAAGTGACGGCCGAGGCCATCGCCACCGCCCGGCGCATCGCCGCCGGCGCCCCCCTGGTGGCACGTTGGCACAAAGCCTTCGCCCGCCGCCTGGCCGATCCCGCACCCTTGACGGAGGCGGAAATCGAGGAAAGCTACGCCTGTTTCGATACGGCGGATTTCCAGGCCGGCTACAAGGCGTTTCTGGCCAAGGAAAAGCCGCAGTTCGAGGGCAGCTAGGGCGTTTTCAACTTTCGTTGAATCACCGCGCCATACCTCACAACTCTACTTTGTGGCGCGGCCCTCTTGCCTTAGTCTGCCGTTTAGGATGCTCCGCTTAGGATGCTTAATGGGATAGAGGGAGATGACGGAGAATGCTCAAAATTTGGGGTAGGAATGACGGCTCGAACGTCATCAAGGTGTTGTGGTGTCTCGGCGAACTGGGAATCCCGTTCGAGCGCATTGATTGGGGCGGGCCGTTCGGCGGCAACGACGATCCGGCATACCGCCGGAAAAACCCCACCGGCCGGCTGCCGACACTGGAAGAAGACGACGGCTTTACCCTGTGGGAGTCGGGCGCCGTCCTGCGTTATCTTTGCGCCAAACACAGCCCCGGCGACTTTTATCCCGAAGACCTCGCCACGCGGGCCACGGCGGACAAGTGGATGGATTGGAGTTCGCTGAACTTCGCCGCCTTCAACGCGGTGTATCTCGACCAGTATTTCCGCCTTTCGGACGCGGAGAAAAGCGATGCGGTCATGGCCGCCGCCGTCAAGGGCGCCGTCCCCTGGCTTGATATTCTCGACAACCAACTGGCCGACAACGCCTATATGGGTGGTGATGAACTGACCATGGCGGACTTCCCGGCCGGCTCTCTCCTGCATCGTTGGATGCATTGGACGCCGAACCGGCCCCGCCATGCCAATGTGGAGGCCTATTACGAACGCCTGGCCGCGCGTCCCGCCTATCAGGAACATGTGGTCGCGGCGAACGCGCCCCGGACGCAACAAATTCAAGCGAAGTAGCAAACTTGGAAAGTGACGGAGGATACCCACATGGCACCGCCAACGACACCGTCCGCGACACCGCGGCTCGTCGATTATCTGCTGTACGAGAAAGAGGACAACGGCATCCTCTGGATTAAGTTCAACCGGCCGGAAAAAATGAACGCCCTTTATGGCACGGCCGAGGAAATGGGCACGGTCGCCAAGGTGGGCGAGTACATGCGCGCCGGCGATGACGACCCGGAGGTGCGCGTGATCGTCCTGACCGGTGTCGGCCGCGGCTTTTGTTCCGGCGCCGACCTCAAGAGCCGGCCGTCCGAGGACGAGATCGGCGCCAATTTCAGTGGCGCCCGGGGTGACCACGATGGGCCCGATGCCGCCCGCCAGCATTTCTTTCACGGTTTTACAAAGCTGCACCGGGACATCTCGATCATCCGCAAACCCACCATCGCCATGATCAACGGCGCCGCCGTGGGCTCGGGCATGGACATGGCGCTGCATTGCGATATCCGCATGGGCTGCGAGAACACCCGGTTTATCGGCTATCAACAGGCTGGCCAGATCATCGAGAACGGCGGTTCCTACTATCTGCCCCAAATGGTCGGTCTCGGCCGGGCCCTGGAATTTGTCTATACGGGCTCATTAACGGCCGAACGGGCTTATGAGTGGGGCATGCTCAATAATCTGGTCGCATCCGAAGAGCTGGAGGCGCGCACGCGGGAGCTGTGCGCGCGGATCATCGCCCAGCCGCCCTTGGTGCAATGGACCTCCAAGCGGATCATGCGTGCCGCCCTCGACAGCTCTATGGAAACCACCATGGTCCTGACCTCGAACGCCGGCGGCATATTGCAAAGCTCCGACGATGCCAAGGAGGCCCGCGCGGCCTTCGTCGAGAAACGGAAGCCGAATTTTCGCGGCGTTTAGCGCGGCAAACCAATGAAGCAGGACGGTTGTCGTGATGGTTTCAGAAGTTGAATTTGAAGCAATGAAGAGTAAAAGGCTGCGGGAAAAGCTCGCGTTTAGTGAAGCCCAGGCGGAACGGGGAGAGTTTGCGGAAGACGGCAGCTTGGACGGCTTGCTCGCTGAACTTGATCGTGAGCGCGAGCCGGCGGTTTAATTGAGAATGCATATGTCCTGATAAATTCGGCGCGAGAGCTGAAATTTTCGGGGTCATCCACGAACAAAGGGATTTGAAACGTGTGATGGGAAAGACCCGTTCGTGATTTCCAAATTTTCCTAGATCAAACAGCCTAAAATTGGAATCAATTTTCGGCTGATAATTTGATCGATTTCAATGAGTTATACCAAAGAACCTTAACCGAGACTCATTTTGAGGTTTCCACGCCCCGCGATCTCTGAATCAATGATGGTGAATCGTTTCAGGGAGGTCACCATGGGTGCGGCGATTGCTTTGCGGGAAGATTACGATGCCGCGGATTT
>JAYGEA010000104.1:0-8160 GCA_046582635.1 Alphaproteobacteria bacterium | reverse complement strand
CCTCGGCAAAGCGTTTTTCCCGCGCCGCCTCGAACCGGTAGGCAATTTCCGGCTCGTCGCCGTCGATCAGACATAGTTTGGCGGTGGTGCCACCCATGTCAAAGGCCAGAATATGCTCCAGGCCTTCCGCCCGGCCTATATCGGCGGCGGCCAGGGCGCCGGCGGCGGGTCCCGATTCAAGCATTTGCACCGGCGTGCGGCGCACTTCGCCCACATGGGTGAGGCCGCCGCTGGACAGCATCAACAATAACGGCGCGGTGATCTCGCGCGCGCCCAGACGCGTGCTCAAGGCATCCAGATAGTCCCGCGCCAGGGGTTTGATATAGGCGTTGGCAACGGTGGTCGAGGCGCGCTCGAACTCCCGGATCTCCGGCGCCACGTCCGAGGACAGGCTGACCGCCAAATCGGGCAGCCGTTCGCTTATGCGCCCACCGGCCAGCCGTTCGTGATCGGGATTGCGGTAACTGTGCAAAAAGACAATGGCCAGGGACGCCACGCCGGCCTGTTGCAGTTGACCGGCTATGCCATCCAGGTCGTCAATTTCCAAAGCGCGGTGCACACTGCCGTCCGCCAAGATGCGCTCGCCTACCTCGAAACGCAGATCCCTGGGCGCCAGGGGGCGGGGTTTCTTGGCGGCCAGGTCGTAGAGGTCGTATTTCCGCTCCCGCCCGATTTCCAGTGTGTCGCGGAACCCTGCCGTGGTCAGCAGGGCGGTTTTGGCGCCCTTGCGTTCGATCAGGGCGTTGGTGAACAGGGTGGTGGCATGGACCACCCGTTCGATTTCTTGGGGCGGGATGCATTCGGCGCCCAAAACCTGGTCAACGGCCTGCAACACCGCGATAGCCGGGTCGCCGGGGGTGGTCAGGGTTTTGCGGGTCAGGCGGCGGCCTTGTTCCTTGTCGAACAGAACAACGTCGGTAAATGTGCCGCCGATATCAATGCCCAGGGCATAACGCGTCATGGTGTTCCCAGCAGGGCCTGGCGAAAGCGGTTCTTGTGAAAGGCCGCATCCCAGGAGAAGCGGATTTTCGGCGGTTCGTCCACCCGGACCTTCAACAGGACAAAGGCGCTGCCGTTGCTTTGGCGCAGCATCTCGCCGGCCTCCGCCAGTTCGCTTTCTTCGGTGACGGTCCGCACGGCGCCAATGCCCGCGCCCTGGGCCATGGTGGCCAGATCCGTGCCGAGTCCGGTGTGACTGCGTTGAAAGCCTGTTTCGCCGTAATGTTCGTTATCGACGCAGACGATGCCCAGGTTGGAAGGGTTGGAGACCGCAATGGTGGCCAGGGTGCCCACATTCATCAGCAACTCGCCGTCGCCGGTGACCACCAGAACACGCTTGTCAGGTTGCGCCAGGGCCAGGCCCAGGCCCATGGAGGCAGCCGCGCCCATGGCGCCGCCAAAGCCGAAGATACGCGGGTCGTCGCCCAGGGCGGCCAGAACATCACCCTTGGCGCCCGCCAAGCCGGCGACGATCAAGGTATCGTCGTCCAGCATATCCAGAATGGTTTTGACGGCGGCGCGGCGGTCCAGGTGTCCGGTGGCGGTCTTGCCTTCGGCGCGGGTGCCCCTATTTTGATCGGTATTCGGATCGTTTATCGAAACTGGCATTTGTCTTCCTCAACTGAATTTTTTCGCGCCGAGCAGTTTTTGCCCCAGCAGAACCGCGATGGGGATTTCACTGTTGAAGGCCATGGTGATGGCGGCACTGATGGTGCCCTCCACGTCGCCCGGATCATCAATGCGCATGCAGATCACGTCGCAGGCTTCCAGCACCGGCTGGGTCGATTGCCCCATGGGCATCTGCCAGGGATTGCCCTCGCCAAAATCCCCGCGCATGGAGATTAGGGTCAGAAAGGGAAACCTCCCGGCCCGGATCAGGGATAGCAGATTGATGCAATTGCCCACGCCGCTGCTTTGCATCAACAACACACCCCGGCTGCCGCCCAGATGAGCGCCGGCCAGCAGACCAACGCCTTCTTCTTCCGTGGTGAGCGCAATCGCATGCACGTCCGGATCGGCGATGGATCGTTTGATCAGATGGTCGTGGCCCGCATCGGGGACAAAGGCGAATTGATCAATGCCCGCCTCCCGCAGCAGGCCATAGATTTCTTCCGGCCACTCCGTACTCATGCTTTGCTCCATAATTGTTCCGCTAGGATACCCGTTGTCCGTTCCACGACTTCGGCCGCATCCAGGCAAAGATCTTCGCGAAAACGTTGCCCGATGATTTGCACGCCCATGGGGACCCCGCCGCTCAAACCCGTGGGGATGGCGGCGGATGGCAAGCCCAGCAGATTGACCGCGTACAACATGCTTTGTTCATCCAGCATCTGCTTCACCCGATCCGTGCCCTTCAGGTCTTCCAATTGCAAATAGGGCGGTACCTGGCTGACCGGCGCCAGGACCAAGTCGTAGTCATCCATGAAGGTATTCCAGGCACGCAATAACTGGGTGCGGTCCGCCAGGGTGCGCAGATAGCCCTGCATGTCGAGGATCGTACTGGCCGCGATATTGTCGCTGATCACCTGATTGATATCGTCCGAACCATGCTGCCGCATGGCGTCTTCCATCAACATCTTGGTCTCGGTCCAAAGCAAGTTTCTCCAAGCCTCGGCAATTTCCGCCACATGGGGCGGATCGGCCGCTTCGACCACATAGCCGGCATTGGACAGGCAATCGGCCGCCTGATCAATCGCTACCGAGACGGCACCATGACAGCCAAACCCCGCCGGATCCTTAGTGACGGCGACTTTGATGGGTGCCGCCGGGCGCGGGCCTTCCAGGGGTGCGGGAACCCACGCGGGATCGCGGCTGTCGCCTTGCGCCATGACGGACAGGGCAAGACGCACATCGCGAACTTCCCGCGCGATGGGCCCTTGGCCGGACATCAACAGCGTGACGGGGGTGCGTTCTTCGGAAGCGGTGGGGTTGAAGGAGGGGACGCGGCCAAGGGAAGGCTTAATCGTGGCCAGGCCACAGGCATAGGCTGGATAACGCAGAGAGCCGCCCAGATCAGTCCCATGGGCGATGGCGCCTATACCTAGGGACACGGCCGCCGCCGCACCGCCGGACGAGCCGCCAGGAGTGATGGTCTCGTCCCAGGGGTTCTTGGTCAGGCCGTGCAGGGTATTGTCCGTGAACCAGCGCAGGCTGAATTCCGGTGTGTTGGTACGGCCAATGACAATGGCCCCGGCCTTTCGCAGACTGGCAACGACCGGGGAATCTTCGCCCGCGATCACTTCCGCGAAGGCCGGGACGCCATTGGTGGTGGCCTGTCCTGCCTGATCAACATTGTCCTTGATGGTAATGGGAACGCCATGCAGTGGGCCCAGGGCGACGCCGCTTTGTTGCACGCCATCGGCCCGGCGGGCGGCGCGCTGGGCATCCGTCGATAGATCAACGTTGATCGCGTTGACGGCTTCATTGCAGTCGCGCATGCGGCCAAGGGCGCTGTCTACGGCTTCCTGGGCCGTGATGTCGCCGCTACGGATGGCGGCAGCGGTCTCCACGGCGCTCCATTGCCAGATTGGTTTCGATGGCATGGTTCTATCCCTTTTGGAAGGCTTTCAGGCGTTCTTCAATATCCGGGCCGCGGCCGGGGCTTTCCGCCATCTCGAAGGCGATGCCGTCGCGGAAGGTAAAGTCCTGGCCTTTGTTGTACAGCATCTTGTTGCCGCGCAGGGAATGCCACGACGTCGCCACGATGTCCGCGGCCATGGCCCCGACCACCGCCTCCAACTGGTCGTTGGCCACGCATTGATTTGCCAGGCCAAAGGCGGCGGCCTCGGCGCCGGAATAAACCCGCGCGGTATAGCTCATCTCCTTGGCTTTCAGATAGCCCACCCGGCGGGGTAGGCGCTGGCTCATGCCCCAGCGCGGGGTCATGCCCCATTTGCCGTGGGTATCGGCGAATTTGGCGGTGTCGGAGGCGACCAGCAGATCACAGCCCAGGGCCAGTTCCAGCCCGCCCGTATAACAATGGCCGCGCACCTCGGCGATGACGGGTTGGGGCAGGGCCTCCAGCATGTCGATGGTGTCCGCCTGATAGGTGGGGGTGGGCGGCTCCTGGCCCTCCTGGATGGATTTCAGGTCGTTGCCGGCGCAGAACGACCGCCCCGCGCCCCGCAGGACAACGCAGCCGACGCCGTCGGGATCATCGCGGATGCTTTCCACATGGCCGCGCAACTCGATGAACAGGGCCGGGGTCAGGGCATTCAGGGCATCGGGCCGGTTCAAGGTCAATATCGCCACGCCATCGCTATCTTCGCGCAATACAAGTTCCGTCATCTCGTCGTCTCCTCCATTTTTTTATAGTGCCGTGCGGACCTGCCAAAGTTCCGGGAACAGCCGTATCTCCAAGGCCTTGCGCTGATAGTCCACCCCGGCGGTGCCGCCCGTGCCCCGCTTGGCGCCGATAATCCGCGCCACGGTGGTCAAGTGGCGAAAGCGCCATTGTTGAAAACGGTCTTCCAGGTCCACGAGCTTTTCGGCCAATTCGTACAAATCCCAATAAACACCCGTGTCCGAGTAGACCGTCTGCCAGACCGAGCGGACGCCCTTGGAGGCGGTATAGGGCTGCCGCCAATCCCGTTTCAGCCGGTCATCGGGCACGGGCAGGCCGCGTTTCGCCAACAGCGTCAAGGCCACATCATACACGCTGGGTGCTTCCAGAACAGACCGCAAGCGGTCGTGCAGGTCGGGGCGGTGGGCGAACGGCTTGAGAAAATCGGGATTTTTGTTGCCCAACATGAACTCAATGGCGCGGTACTGATGGGATTGAAAGCCCGATGATTGGCCCAGGTCATCGCGAAATGTCAGGTAGTCCGCCGGTGTCAGTGTGGACAAGACATCCCAGGATTGGATCAGCTGGTTCTGGATGCCGGAGACGCGGGCCAGCATCTTGAAGGCCGGACGCAGATGATCGGCCCCGATCTCCGCCGACGCCGCCCCCAATTCGTGCAGGATCAGTTTCATCCACAACTCCGAAGACTGGTGGATAATGATAAACAGCATCTCGTCATGCTTGCCGGATCGCGGTTCCTGGGCCGCCAGCAGGTCGTCAAGATGCAGATAGTCGCCATAGCTCATGGCGTTGGTGAAATCCGTGTGCGCCCCGGATGTGGGAAGTTTTGCCGCCATGATCAGGTTACCGCCGCCGGTTGGTGAAATTCAGGCCGGTCCCAGCCCCCCGACCTCATCAGCCCTTCAATGGCCGCGACCGCATCCCAGACATCCACGTGGCGGACAAACAATGGTGCAAAGCCGAAGCGCATGATGTCGGGGGCGCGGAAATCACCAATAACGCCCTGGGCGACCAAGGCTCTTGAAATAGCGAAGCCTTGTTCGTGGCGCCACGAGACCTGACTGCCCCGGCGGCCCTGTTCCCGTGGCGAGGCCAGGCTGAAGCCGAAACTGCCGCAGCGCTGTTCCATCAACTGAATGAAATGCTCAGTCAGGGACAGGGATTTGCGGCGAACCAGGCCCATGTCCAGGCCGTCGAAAAGATCCAACGCCGCATCCAGGGCGCTCATGGCCAGAATGGACGGGGTGCCGGAACGCTGTCGCGTGATGCCCGGGGCGGGGCGATAGCTTTGTTCAAAGGCAAAGGGCGCGGCATGGCCCATCCAGCCCGTCAACGGCTGGCTGACCTGATCCTGCAACCGCTTGGCCACGAACAGATAGGCCGGCGCGCCGGGGCCGCCGTTGAGGTATTTGTAACTGCAGCCCACGGCGAAATCCGCATCGGCGCCATGTAGGTCCACTTCCAGGGCGCCGGCGCTGTGGCAAAGATCCCATAGCATCAGGGCGCCCGCTGCATGGGCGGCCTTGGTGACGGCGTGGAGGTCTTGGACATAGCCGCTGCGGTAATCCACCTGGGTCAGGGAGACAAGGGCGACGGTGTCATCAATGGCGCCCGTGACATCGTCGCCATCCACCAGGCGCAATTCATGGCTTTGGCCGGCGAAGCGGATCAGCCCTTCGGCGAGATAATTGTCGGTGGGAAAATTACCGGCCTGACTGACAATAACCTTGCGCCCGGGGCGCTGTTCAAGGGCGGCGGCCATGAGTTTGAACAGATTGACCGTGGTGCTGTCACCGGCCAGAACCTCGCCCGGCCCGGCGCCGATCAGCGGGGCGATCCGGTCGCCGACGGTTTGCGGCATTTGCATCCAGCCATGAATGTTCCACGACTTGATCAGATCGTTGCGCCATTGCTCGGTTACGACTTCGGCCAGGCGGGCGGGCACATGGCGGGGCAGGGGGCCAAGGGAGTTGCCGTCCAGATAAATGATGCCGTCGGGCAAATCGAATTTTTCGCGCATGGCTGCCAGATCATCCCGGCGGTCCAGCGCTGCCATGTCGTCCCGGCTAATCATCGCCCACCTGCATTCGCCACCATGTCTCGGGCGCCACCCGTTCGCCAAAACCCAGCTTGATATCCAACCATAGCATCAGACGGCGTAATTTGGTGCCCGCCAATCGCCGGGCCAGGCGCATGATGGGCTTGCTGAAATCTTTGTTATAGGGGCAGACCCGCATGCAGATGGCGCAATCGCTGCGCATTTTGGCCCAGAAGCCGAAGCATTTTTCGCAATCCGCCGTCCATTTTTTCACCCCCTTGATGGCGGATTGGTTCGCCCCGCCCATCTTTGGCGGGCCAAAGGGCAGGGCCTTGGGCGGGCAGGCATCGGCGCAGCGGCGGCAGATACCGCAGAATTCCGTGACGCCAAACTTTTTTGGTCTGTCGTGCACCAGGGGCAGGTCCGTGAAGATCCTGGAAAACCGCACCCGCGGCCCGAATTCCTCCGTAATGACCATCTGGTTGCGGCCATATTCTCCCAGGCCCGCCTGCACCGCCATGGGAATGACCAGGGCGGTATCGTTCATGGAACCGATGGCCCGATAGCCAAGATTGCGGATGTATTGCGACAGTTGCGCCACGGTGACGGCCTCGCCGGAATTGCCCATGCCCACCGCCGCCCCGGCCAGGGCGGAGGGGTAGGCCTTGACCAGATCGTAATTCATGCCGTGGGCCATGACGATGACGTTGTTCAGTCCCTCCGGTAGATCATTGGGTTTCTTTTCAAAGTTTCGGATATCCGTCCGCGTGGCATAAACCCAACGTGGATCGAACGCCGTGACGCCGACCAGATCACAGCCAAACAGTTTGGCCACCCGCTTGATCTCCGCCGTCATGGCGCCTGGGTCAGCCACCGGCCTGCGCTGTTCGGCGGGTGGAAAGCGCGGTTCCTGGGGATCCTGAAAGCCTTCCCGCAGGCCGCTGTCCCGGTTGCGGTCGGCATAATCGTCCGCCACCGACCAGGCCGCGTTGCGCAGGGCGAAATCCCGCTGGGTAAAGCCCGGACCCCGCCGCGCATCGAAGGCATGGCCGTGGCCGCGAAAGAATTCCATGCTGTCGTCCGAGCGCACGGTCTCGTCCCAAAAGGCGCGGGAGAAGATGTCGTCGCGCTGATCAAAGCGTTCGAATTCCGGGCCGTCCGCCACTTGCGTGTTTTATCATACTTAATTAAATGGCATATTTTAGATTGATTGCCGCACAGTCCCACAATGGGTCCCACACTACGATTCGGTAATCTGTGGATGATCATCAGTCGAGAGCCATTTCGGGCACAGGCTATCCATCGGGGACCGCGCAAGGATGCGGCGTCTATGGCATCGAGGCGCTGCTTAGTTGTTGCAGGCACATCCCACCGGCTTACGGCAGGTATACTGGCGACCGATGCAGGAGTTCCCACACGCCTGTCCCTTCCGACAGACCTTGCAGCACGCCTTGGCAGGTTCTGACATAGCTGGTGACTTCCAGGTGTTCGACCGTGGCATCGTGAACGCGGGCATCCCGGCCCGCCGCCATCCAGCGGCCTTGGCCTCACCCTCGGAGCAGAACCACCGCTCCCCTTTCGACGCCGTGATTACCGTTCTGTCGTACCAGCGGCCACCCGGCATGTGGTAGATACGGTCGCCTTTGGAACCGACGTTACCCTTGATCCGGCAACTCGGTGGATTGTCGTTGGCGGCGGCCTCGGACGCCAATCGCTTGCCCCGCCGCCAGTCCCACGGAAACACGAACTGACCGGCCCACAGCCCTCGCCTCGCAGCCTTCGAGGACGCCTCCTGGCCAGTGTAGTCGTCGCTGTACTT
>JAYGEA010000096.1:0-8092 GCA_046582635.1 Alphaproteobacteria bacterium | reverse complement strand
GGGTCCACCCTGGCCGAGATCGGTGGCCAACTGGGGCACCGCTCGGCACAGACGACCTCCCGTTACGCGCATCTTTTCGATGATCCAGTAAGACGTTCAGCGGAAAATGCAGCTCGGTCTATACAAGAAGCGGCTGGTATTAGTGACACCATCCGCCAACCAATTATGGCTGAAAAAAAAAGAGACAAACCTGCCGCCGGAGGCTTCAGGAAAGATTATGACGGACAGACGGCGTGGGTAGAATATTATGAGCTTGATAATGATATCTGCCATCAAATCATCGAAGCAGGAGAACTTTCTCCCACTGAAGACTTCGTATCCGCCATAAAAGCCGAAATTTCACAATACGTGTGCTTGCGAGAAATGGAACGTACCGCGCCGCATGTCGGCGGCAGTGGGCGCACCAATGATTTTTGGGGGGAGCATATCTGCAAGATCATTGAGCTATATGAATCTTTTGGCGGGACATATGGGCTTGGACGCAAAAACGTAGATGGAAGTGTTGGTTCTCCCTTTTTTAGTTTTGCTGTAAAGATCAATAAAACACTGCCGCCGGAGTACCGTCGCCTAACCGTAAACAAGTGGGAATTTGCCCTGGCCATTCGACGGGCGCACAGTACAACCTTGGTCTGATGTACACCGACGGCCAGGGCGTCCCCCAGGACGACGTCATGGCGCACCGCCGCCTCCGCTGCTGCCTGACAGTTTCTTTCGTTGGGCGTCGTGCGTGACGCAACCGAGTTTGTGACAAAGCCATCTTCAAATATCGTCGCCTTCTTTAGTGGCAGCATTGTGATAATTATGGAATTATGCTGACTACGCGTTTATAATATTTCTTTCGGACTGGTGGCCAATTGAAGACAAGCCCAAAAACCAAAAAATATTATTCCGAGGTCGAATTACGTCCGGCTGACGAGGTCATGCGGCTTAGCCGCATGGGGGCCTGCTTTCCCACAAGGCTAAGTTTCTCGCGCACTTTGATACGCTTTTTCGCGGAGCAAAAGGCTAAAATTAATCGGTCGATTTGGGAAATCGATGATGATGGATTTGGGCGGGCGGTTTATTCTGTTTATCTGGGAGGGTACAACTATAGTCTTGTGGCCTTTTCTACAATGCTTGCGTCGGAGGGCCGAACTGATCGCGTCATCGCAGAAGCCTGGGATACCAGTTACGTTCTCTATGACGGAATTCCTAACAAGGCTGAATTAGAACGCCTACAGATTAATACTCCAAAGCAAGAGGCTGGTCGCTTTATGGCAAGCGACTTAATTTTGAGCCGAGCCAACAAATCGGTGCGCATTTTTGATCATGTAGTCGATAATTTATCAAATGGTAAACAACCTGATAAAGATCTGATTTCTTCAGTCGGGTACTTAATGCGCACAACGGCGGTTTATGGAAATGGTAAATTTGGGACTGCTGATCGGCAATGTATTGCCGAGCGGCCAGGATTTTTTTGTCCCTTTCAGGCTGAAATGTTAACGGTATGGTTGATCCGAGGGTTTACTCACGATCTTGTGGAACATATAGCAAAATGTCGGGCACCTGAGAAATTCATACCACTCGACCGACGACTGATGCGGCATTTGGGTATAGGCAATGCAACCGGTCTGGGTATGGCCCCATTTCTTGTTAATCATCCCCTCTTAATTAACAATTGGATGATGGCACGGGAAACCGCACTTGCGCGCTTGAGGGCCATTAAAATTGCAGACACGGAAAGCGTTAAGAGCATTAGAAAGCTCATCATCCGAGCCCGGCAACATGTTGACCAATGGAATGTAGAAGACGTGCGTCAGATGTCCCGCATTAAAATTTTGAGGCTTGAACTTGGAGAGGTTGAAACTTGGGCAACTCCCGAATGTCTAGAATTGCCCAATCCCTGGGACCGTTTGGTACGGCATTCTTCTTGTTGGTCTCAAGAATGCCAAGAACTTATTGTCGCACTAATTATGGAACCCCATGGGCATCTAATCGATGGTCTTGCCGACGACATGTCGAGCAATTCTGCGCTTTTGCTCGAGCCAGCTAATACTATTGGGGAGTTAAGTGCACTGATTGTAAAAAATTATCAGTGGGCTCTAGACGTAGATTTTGAGCATGCGGAAGCGCAGCATTATTTTTGGTATGTATCTGAAGAGAAGTTGGAACCACGGCTTGGCGTCCGCCTGGAGGAGCCCGGGGCGAATTTGGAACTTCCACTTGATCTGGCAAGACGTGTTCAGGCACTGGTATCTGACCTTGAAAAAACACCATATGCACAAACGATTGCAGAATTTCTGATCCGACATCCATACCACCGTTACGTCGCAAGACGCGTACAAGCGACGAAATTTTACCTATACACTGAAATCCAAGACAACTTAATTGGGGCGGATTGCATGCCAATTGATATGCTTCGTTGCAAACTTTCATTCTTTGGTGCTTCCAAATTTGACCCAAAATCAGACCGATGGACACGCATTGTACTATTTCAAGGAGCGCCACTAATTGATGAAATTTCGAGCACTAGCGCCGATGATTGGTGGCTTTCAGTAATGGGAAAAGATCTTTGATATTCTCGTTGAACGAGATTATGGATGTGCTCAAGAAGGCAGCAGTAGGCAGAGGCTTACCGGTTGGTTTAGCGGAGGATGCTGCACAGGCCGGCGCATGGCTTATTGGTCAGGGTCACGATGGTGTCAGCGCGGTGCTGATGGCGATCGAGGATGGATTTAGTGGACCTGCAATTAAAATAGGGGCTGGTCATACACAAATTTTTTTGGAGGGGCGAGTTGCTGTTTGCGGACCTTCCTGTGTCGAACTCCTGGCAGGCGTGGCATTGGTAAAAGAAGTGCGTCTTTTCAATGTAGACTCGCCGTTCCTTCTGATAGGGCAGGCGGGAATTGGTTTCCAGAATTTTGATATTGAACTAACCTTAAGGTTTTCAGACGGTGCCATGGCATCTATATCGGATCGAGGCTTAACGCTATGCGGCTCACTTCCTCATAGAGGGACTGATGTGCTTGTGACCTGCTATCAATCAAATCAGACAACTGGCATAGCAAACACACGAACCAACGGTATCGAGATTGAACCGAAAACTTGGCGCGCAATAACAGCCTTAGCTGCAAAGACATATGTGCCGTCAAGCGAAATATCTCGCACAAAGGGCGCCGGAGCAGGGCAAATCGATAATAACTAAGGAATTAAGGCACCTCGACGCCGCAATTCGAACCTGAGAGGTTTTGTGATCCCAGAGCGTTTATCCTCTGTTCCGTTTGCGCTGGGACGGAGGACGGACGAGGGTATTGAGGCTTGGCCTGGGAGTGACGCCGCCGTGGCGGTTGCTTGTTGAGGGATTGGATACGGGCCAGCGCCCGCATGTTCTGTAGATCCGGCTTGGGGCCAATCGTGGTGCTTCGTTTTCTTGTCCGGACTCCGGGAAGGCGTGCAAGGCGCATGATTTCAAGGAATTTTCTTGGCGTCATCTGAACTTTTTCCAGTGTCATTGTCAGATCACGGCCAAGGTTCCGCATACGGACTATTCGGACCACGGGGTCAAACGAATGACGGTTCAGCGGGCGCGAGATGGCAGTGGCTTAACGCTTTTATTCGAACAGGCGCTGGATTCACATTTCAAGTGCAATTGTGAGGTTTTCGAGGAACGCTTCGGCGGGCGTTTGATAGCCGCCCTTCGGAAGCGCGTTGCGGCGCAGTTCTCTACTGATTGTGCTCTCCGAACGGTTCATTAACACCGCAATCTCTTTTTGAGCTATTCCGGCTTCGCGAAGCCGGAATAGCTCATATCTCGCGTCTATATCGAGGTGATTGTATTTTGTTCCCATTACAATTCCAGGTCATAGAGGAATTGCACTTCGTTTGTGAGTCTAGCAGCTGCTCTGATGCTGGTACACGAGATACCAATTCTGGCCGCCCGCGTTCCCGGCGGCCATCGGCGAGAGCTTCGAAAACGCCAGGCAAACGGTGGACTGATTCCATCTGGTTCAGCTGTTCACCACGGTCGTCGATGGGGTGGTAAGGCCGAGAACAAAGTGGTGATGCTACCCGATGGCGCCCGCTGGGTAGTGCTCAAGGCGCGGAATGGCGGTAAGCTGACGGACAAGCAGAGCGCAGCACTGGCCGAACTGGAAGCCGGCGACTTTCTCACCGCCTAAGCCTGGCGGATCGGCGACAACCCAGTGTTCGAAAAACTGCGAAAGGCAGTCGAGACCGCCAACAAATATCAGGGGCGAACCCTGGAACGCCGGACATCAACGCCCGCATGGAAGGCTTCAACGACATCTTTAAAGCCGCCAGGGCAAGGGCCAGAAGCTACCGCAACGCCGAGACTTTCATAACCATCATCTATCTGATCGCCGCCCCACTCGGAAACCTATTCAATTCTATTTGAAACGTCTAAAATCTCTATTTGTAGCGTGAACCTGCTTGCAATTCTTTGTCTGGTCGAGCAATTGCAGATACCGCCCGATCTAAGTCTATCTTGCCAACAATCTTGCCATTATCGTCAACAACAACACCCGTATTATTTTCGGCGTTAATTAAGATCTGCAATGCGTCTTCTATTGGCATTGTTAATCTAAGTTTAGGGCCCGATGCGTCAACTACATTGTCCATAATAGATCGCACCTCAATAACCCGACTTCGGTTTATATCTTTGGTGAAATCGGCAATATAATCGTCCGCCGGATTCATGATTATTTCTTGTGAATCACCTACTTGAATTACTACACCATCTCGAAGGATAGCAATCCGATCACCAATCCTTAAGGCCTCGTCTAGATCGTGGGTTATAAAGATTATTGTTTTGTGCAACTCTTCTTGTAGCCTTAAAAGAACGTCCTGCATATCAGTTCTGATGAGTGGATCAAGTGCCGAAAAGGCCTCGTCCATGAGAAGGATTTCAGCATCCGTTGCCATCGCCCTTGCCAACCCCACCCGCTGTCGCATACCCCCGGATAGTTGGGCCGGATAATGATATTCAAAACCAGCTAGACCAACACGCTCAGTCCACTGCTGGCTGCGTTCTATCGCTTCAACGCCTTTGATGCCTTGAATTGTCAAGCCATAAGCCACATTTTGAGCTACCGTACGATGTGGCAGTAAGCCGAAATTTTGAAAAACCATAGACGCCTTATGCCGCCTAAATTCCCGCAGCCGCACCTGCGACATTGACAAGACATCTTCACCGTCGATTACAACTTCACCTGAAGTAGGTTCAATTAATCGATTTATGTGCCGGATTAGCGTAGACTTACCTGAACCAGAAAGCCCCATTATCACCTGTATGCGACGCGCCGGCACATCTATATTGATATCTCTCAGGCCGAGTACGTGACCATGTTGATCCAACAAATCATGCTTAGAAATGCCATCTTGAACCAATCCCATTACGCCATTCGGATTAGGCCCAAAAATTTTAAATAAATTAGAAATTTCAACCTTTACATCAGTCATCAAGGGCGCCCTGACGATGCTGTTGTAACCGTTTCCCATATCGCTGGGATACGCGGTCGAAGATGACGGCAAGGGCTACAATTGCGAGCCCATTCAATAAACCAAGTGCTAAATATTGGTTACTAATTGCACGCAAAACGGGCAAACCTAGACCTCTAACACCAATCATTGATGCAATGACTACCATGGCCAAGGCCATCATGATGGTTTGATTAACACCGGCAAAAATATTTGGCAAAGCAAGCGGTATTTGCACACCTAACAGGCGCTGCCAGTAACTTGCACCAAAGGCATCAGCTGCCTCCATGATTTCTTTGTCAACTAAACGGATGCCGAGATTAGTGAGCCGCACGATGGGCGGCATCGCATAAATGCATACAGCTATCAATCCAGGCACCTTCCCTATACCCAGAAGCATCACCACCGGAATTAGATATACAAAACTTGGAATTGTCTGCATTACATCAAGAATTGGGGTGATAACAAATTGAACTCGATCCGAACGTGACATCCAAATTCCCACCGGGATGCCAACGCAGATACAAAGTAGGGTAGCTACTGAAATGATGGCCAGGGTCGCCATCGTATCTTCCCACATCCCCAGGTAGCCAATCGCAAGAAAGGATAAAGCAGTGCCCACAACAATGAGCCAGCTACGAGCACCAATCCATGTGAGAACAACAATCACTAATATTACGATAGGCCATGGTGTATTGATTAATAATCTTTCCAACCAAACAAGAAAGAACAATAGAGGCTCAAAAAAATTTTCTAGGCTTTCGCCATAAGCGCGCGAAAATTCACGAAAGCCAAGGTCAATGGCTTTCTTCATGTCGCGCAACCCTTCGCGCTCCATTGCCGGAAATTCGTGGAGCCAATCCACTAATCAAATCCCGTCTTGAACGAGCAAGATCGGGCCTGCCGAGCCAGTTCGGCCAGCAGGCCCGAAACTCTTACGCTTCAAATAATTACAGACCGGCTTTAACTTTTGCAGCAACGTCTGCCGGAACCCATTTAGTCCACACGGCTTCGTGCTTCTTCAAAAAGTCCACAGCCGCGTCTGCGCCACCAGCTTGGTTGTCACCCATGTAAACTAGCATGTCATTCATGACATCACCGGGATAAACACGATTTTGTAGAAATTCAACGCCCGCCCCGCTACGTTTCAAAAACTTATCTGTAACGATGGTGTTTACGACAGACTTGGTCCAGGCAGATGGTTTCGGATTAGCGCATTCCTGTTCTGGCTTTGCGATGCAGCCGTCCCAGTTCTCCTTACCGGCGAAGGGCACTCCGAAATCTAGCTTAACCATTTTATATTTACCGATCATAGCAGTCGGGGACCAGTAATAGCCGAACCAGTTCTCGCCGCGCTCAACGGCCTTAGCCATAGAACCGTCTAAACCTGCCGCTGAGCCTGGATCAACTAGGATCCAGCCCTTTTTTTTCATCTCAAAAGCTCTAAACAGGTTGATGTTGGCCAGTTGGCATCCCCAACCTGCAGGACAACCTATAAACGCGCCCTTTGAAGAATCTTCCGGATGTGGGAACAACTGAGGATTTTTCAGAACATCAAGTGCAGTCTTCAGCTCTGGGTGCTTTTTCACCGTATGAGGAGGAAGCCACCAGCCTTCTCCAAGACCAGTAATCGGACCGTCATTAACGGAGTGCAAACGACCCTCGGCAATTGCCTTTTTTAGAGGATTAGCAACGGCATTAGCCCACAGCTCACCGGCAATGTCCGGTTGGCCTTTTTCATTCATAGAAGTGAACGTTGGCATTGTCGCGCCAGCCACCATCTCAACATTACAGCCATAACCCTTTTCCAGGATAATCTTGTCGACATTGGCCATAAATTCTGCTGATGCCCAGTTCATCTCGGCAATAGTAATATTACCGCAGCCAGCGTTTGCTTGGGTAGAAACACCAAACATCAACGCTAAACTGAAAAATGTCGAAAATAACAACCTAATCATATTAACCCCCTAGTTAAAATTAAACTTTTACTACTTAATACTTACGGAACCATAACGTTTTATTAAAAAATAAAATAATCTCTAGACGTTATACTCGCTTAAGCTGCCCGTACAAATTATGCTACGATCCCAAGCACGCCGCCTGAATTCTTGACTTGTCACATTATGCATTCAAACTCAAGTTTGTCAAAATTGCACGTAACAGAAATTAATTCAAAAGGTCGCTAGACTCACAAACGAAGTGCAATTCCTATATGACCGGGAATTGCAATGGGAACAGACTATAGTCAGCTCGATATAGACGAGAGATATGAGTTTTCCGGCTTCGAGAAGCTGGCACGGCTCAAAAAGAGATGGCGGTCTTGATGAACCGTTCGGAGAGTACGATCAGCCGTGAGTTGCGGCGCAACGCCTTGCCAAAGGGCGCCTACAAACCGGCCACGGCGGACCGAATTGCGCTGTCAAGACGGCGGAGGTCGTCAAAGCTCGAGCGTCTGATCCGGCTCGGTTCCGATGTTCGAGACCGCCTTGCAATGGGATGGTCGCCGGAGCAGATCGCCGGCAGGCTCAAGCTGGAGGGATCAGAGCACGGCATTAGCCATGAGTCGATTTATCGCTTTATCTACCGCCCAAAAATCAGAACGGAGAAGCTGCACCGT
>JAYGEA010000074.1:0-14690 GCA_046582635.1 Alphaproteobacteria bacterium | reverse complement strand
TGCATGACGCCAAAAGCCACTTAAAACCACCCAAAGCCGCCGAATGCGGTGGCAAAGGTGGTCAAAGAGCACTGCCCGAAATCAACAAACCAAAACCAACGCAGCCCGATCGGTGCCAACTCCGACTTCTTCAACAAAATCTGCCCAGAGCGTTAACGCCGCCACCATTACCCGCGACGAACTTCATTCCTTCTACGATCCCGATCTGGTGCGATATGTTACCGCCCAGGGCCCCTTTCCAGCCGTTATCATCGCCAATCCGTTCGGCGCAGGTCAGGATCTGGCCTTGTTGACCGCATTGGCACTGCCCGGATACCTGCCGCCCACCGCCCTTTCATTGACCACGGCCCGGGATCATGATGATGGCCATCTGGTGCTCATTTTTGATCCGGTCATCACGTCCAACGGTCACGCCGCCTGCACGGCGCCCGACCGGCAAACAGCCCCGCCCAATGCGGGTCCCAACGCCGGAAACTCCAATATTCTGCGTTTGCAAATTGCCTTTTGCTATGACGCGGAAGTGGTCAGCGAGGCGTTCATGGAAATGCCGCGGCCAAAGGCCCCGGGTGACCGGGAATTCGCCCTAGCCATGGCGCAATTGCTTTCCATCCTGCTGCCGGCGCAAAATCAAAGAAGCGCCAAATGTCCCAGCCCAATGTCAGGCAGCTGCTAATATTTTAGCCACGCGCCCATGGCCCTATTAAACTCGTCAGGGCGTTCCATGGGACTTAAATGGCCGCAATCCTCGATCACCCGAAGCTGGGCATTGGGGATCGCGCCCTGCATTTCCTCGTGCCGGGCCACCGGTGTCAGGGCATCCTGTCGGACCACCAGAACCAGGGTTGGGCAGTCAATGGCGGGCAGATCCGGGCGGCTGTCGGGGCGGCCGATGATGGCGGTTTGCTGGCGCACGAAACCGTCCCGCCCCACATCCGCGGCCATTTGTTTGATGGCCGCCACCAAGGCCCCGTCAGCCAGGCGATCGGCGTGGATGAAATGCCGGATCAGGCTATCCGACAGGCCGATAAAGTGGCCGATTTGCGCCTGCTTGATGTAATCGCGGCGCAGTTTGCGCCGCCCCTCGTCATCGTCCCGGGCGGTGGTGTTCAACAGGGCCAGGCGGTCCACCCAGTGGGGCGCCCGGCGCATGATTTCAAGGGCGATGTAGCCGCCAAACGACAATCCAGCCAGCGCGAACCGCTTGGGCGCCGCCGCCAGGATGGCCGCCGCGACGGCGCCAATATCGGTGTGGCGGGTATGTTCCGCCGTCACGGTCATGTCGGCGAGATCCCCCAGGCCGGCAACCTGGGCCCGCCAAAGAACCTCCGTGCAAAGCAGACCCGGCACCAAAATCAAGCATGGCTTGGCTTCAACCAAGGCGCATGCCGGCGGCAAGACCGCTGTCGGCGGCATATTCAGCGGCGGCGACCTTCTGCCCCTCGCCCCGCAGCCGCTTGATCAAAACATGGCCGTCGGCGGCGGCCACCGCGATGCCCACTTCGCCAACCGCCATAACCTCCCCCGGCGCACCGCCGGCGCCCACGATACGGGTGCAGTCATAGAGTTGCAGGCGCCCGCCGTCGTGGGTCGTCCAGGCGCCTGGCTGCGGATCGGCACCCCGGATCAGGTTGTGCACATTGGCCACCGGCTGGGTCCAGTCGACGGCGACATCATCCGCCCTGCACCAGCTTTCATAAGTGGCGTCTGCTTCATTCTGCACGATCTTTGGCGCTTGGCCGGCCTTGACCAGATCGACGCTTTCCAGCATGGCCGCCACGCCCATTGGAAATAACTGGTCAAAATAGATGCTGCCCAGGGTGTCGTTGGCGGTGATCGCAATTTCCTTTTGCAACAGCATCGGTCCGGTATCGAGGCCGTTGTCGGGCCAGAAAATGCTCAAACCGGTTTTGTCGGCGCCCTGGATAATCGGCCAGTTGATGGCACTGGGCCCGCGATGGCGGGGCAACAGGGAGGGGTGATATTGGATCGTGCCATGGGTGGGGGTATAGAGGAATTCCTCCGGCACGATTTTCGTGACATAGGCCATGACGCACAGGTCGGGTTTCAATTCGGCGAACGCGGCCCAGACCTCCGGCTTCTTGAAGGAAGCGGGTTGATACACCGGCAGACCGCGTTCCTCGGCCGCTGCCTTGATCGGGTCGGGGCGGCCGCCCTCGCGGTCCGGTTCGCAATAAACGGCGATGACATCGTCGCCCCGGTCCAACAGCGCTTCGAGGACCGATTTGCCGAAAGCCTGTTGTCCGTTGACCACAATTCTCATAAATTTATCTCCAGCACCTTGTTGAAATGTCTCCTGATGCCATGATGGGCCATCCGTGCTCTGCCCTCAATCGGCAATGTGACGTTGACAGAGCGGCGGTGAGCATTTATGTCGCTTTGCTATAGTCCTTGGATTATCTCTATCAGACCAGAATTTTGGTCATTCCGAATAGAGGCCGCCCTGTTAAGGCCTCCATACCCCGGACAATTTGTAGTTACGGAATTTCATGCCCTTTGAAGAACTTGGCCTAAGCATCCCCATCCTGCAAGCCGTCGACGACGCCGGCTATAGCGAACCGACGCCCATTCAGAAGCGCGCCATACCTTATATCCTGCAGGGACGCGACGTCTTGGGCTGTGCCCAGACCGGCACCGGCAAGACCGCCGGCTTTACCCTGCCGATGATCGATATCCTCAGCCAGGGCCGGGCGCGGGCGCGCATGCCGCGATCACTGATCCTGGAACCGACACGGGAACTGGCCGCGCAAGTGGCGGAAAATTTCGAGGTCTATGGCAAATACCACAAGCTGAACATGGCGCTGTTGATCGGCGGTGTGTCTTTCGTGGATCAGAGCCGGATCATCGACCGGGGCGCCGATGTCCTGATCGCCACGCCCGGCCGCCTGCTGGACCATTTCGAACGCGGCGGGCTGTTGCTCCGCGGCATCGATGTATTGGTGATTGACGAGGCCGACCGCATGCTGGACATGGGCTTCATCCCGGATGTGGAACGTATCGTTCAATTGTGCAATCCGAAGCGGCAGACGCTGTTTTTCTCGGCCACCATGCCGTCGGAAATCCGCCGCCTGGCCGATATTTTCCTCGACGACCCAGCAGAAATTTCCGTCGCCCCGCCCGCCTCGCCGGCGGAAACAGTGGACCAGACCGTGACAATGGTCAAATCCCGCGACAAGGACCGGGTTCTGCAATCCCTGCTGCGCTCGCAACCGGTCAAGAACGCCCTGATTTTCTGCAACCGCAAACGGGACGTGGACGCGCTCAGCAAGACCCTAAAAAGCCGTGGCTTCGATGCCTCGGCCCTGCACGGGGATATGCAACAGAGCTATCGCATGCAGACCCTGGCCAAGTTCAAGAACAACGAAATCAAAATTCTGGTTTGCAGCGATGTCGCGGCCCGTGGCCTGGACATCCAGGGTCTCAGCCACGTTTTTCTTTATGACGTTCCCATTCATGCCGAGGATTACGTCCACCGCATCGGCCGCACGGGCCGGGCCGGCATGCCGGGCCGGGCCTTGACCCTTGCCGCGCCCGAGGACGGTAAATTCCTCGACGCGGTTGAGCGACTGATCGGCAAGCCCATTCCCCGCTTCGACCCCGACGGCCAGCGGACCGAGACGCCGCCAGCCCCAGAGCAAGCTATTGAACCGGTGACTGATGAGCAGGTGCCTGAGCAAGTGCCTGAGCCGGCAACCGGGCAAGATACAGACCAAGCGTCTGAATTTTCCTCCGAACCGGCGCCTGATACCGCGCCCGAACCAGTGGCCGGGGAACCAGTGGCCGAGGCGGCCATTGCGCCTGCCGTTCAGGTGACGGAAGACGCAACACCGGCCGAACCCGCCACCGAAGCAGCACCCAGCGACAGCGCCGAGACCGAAGAGAGGCCCAAGCGTGAAGGCCGACGCCGGAACCGCGGCGGGCGTGGACGGGGCAGCAGGGACGATGGCAAAACCGAGGCCAGGGACGAGGCCAAGGATGACGGCGCGCCCGATAGCGGCGGCAAGGAGCAACCCACGCGAGGCCGCAATACGCGCGTTGGCGGCCGTAAGCGCAGTGAGGGACGTGGCGAAGGACGCGGCCGGCGCCAAGGCGGCAAGCGGGATGGGCAAAGAGATGGTCGCGGCGATGGTCGCGGCGATGGCGGTGGTCCGTCCGTCGTTGGCATGGGCGACCATATGCCCGCCTTTTTGAACCAAGGTACCGGACGCAAGAAAAAATCCGATAAATAGTGCGCCGATAGGAACCGGATCTAGCAACCAGACAGGGAGGTTGGCTCATGCAAACCATTTTCGTGATGGCCAAATGCGAATTGGGCGAGACCTACAACGTTGCCGCCGCCGCCGTGGAAGGTACGGAGATGATATCGGAAGTCTATTCCATATCCGGGCAATATGATTTGATGATAAAATGCTACCTTGATGATGGCGCCGATATCGGCCATTTCGTCACCTCGTCCATCCAAACCCTGCCCGGCGTCAAGGACACCTTCACCATGATCACCTTCAAAACCTTTGCCTAACGGATAATGCCATGAACGCCCCCGCCAACACCGATATCGCCTCGGCCGTCGCGGAGGCGCAGGCCCGCTTCACGGCCGAAAATCCACTCAGCCAGGCCCAGCTGGACAAGGCCGCCGCCTATCTACCCGGCGGCAATACCCGCACCGTGCTGTTCTACCCCCCCTTCCCCCTGACCATGACCAAGGGCGAGGGCTGTCATCTGTGGGATCTGGACGGCCACCGATATATTGATTTCCTGGGCGAATACACCGCCGGCCTGTACGGCCATTCCAACCCCGTAATCCGCGCCGCCATCGACCGCGCCCTGGACAACGGCATCGTCATGGGCGGGCAGAACGAGGCGGAGGCCGATCTGGCCGCGGCAATAGTCAACCGCTTTCCCGGTATCGAACGGGTGCGTTTTACAAATTCAGGCACGGAAGCCAACCTGATGGCCGTCTCCGCCGCCCGCGCCTTTACCGAACGGCCGGGCGTCATGGTGATGGCGGGGGGCTATCACGGCGGGGTGTTCTATTTCGCCCCCGGCGGCTCGCCCCTGAATGCACCCTTCCCCTATGTCATGGGCACCTACAACGATGTCGATCAGTGCCGCGGGTTGATCCGGGAACAGGGCTCGGACCTGGCCTGTGTCATAGTCGAGCCCATGCAGGGCGGCGGCGGCTGCATCCAGGGCAGCCCGGAATTCCTCGCCATGCTGCGCGAGGAGACCACCAAAAGCGGCGCCCTGCTGATCTTTGACGAGGTCATGACCTCCCGCCTGGGCCCGGGTGGCCTGCAAGGCGTTCTGGGCATCATGCCGGACCTCACGGCGTTGGGCAAATATGTCGGCGGCGGCATGTCGTTCGGCGCCTTTGGCGGCCGGGCCGATATTATCGACCGCTTCGACCCCCGCCGGGAGGACGCCTGGCCGCACGCCGGCACCTTCAACAACAACGTCCTGACCATGAACGCCGGCCTGGCGGGCCTGACACAAATTTACACCGGCGATGTTGCGGTGAGCTTCAATGCGCGCGGCGACAAATTGCGCCAATCCCTCAACGCCCTGGCGGAGAAACACGGCGCCGCCATGCAGTTTACCGGCCGGGGCAGCATGATGTCGGTGCATTTCCGCCAGGGCGATATCCGCAACGTGGATGACGCCATGCTGGGCCGCAACGAACTGCGCCCCTTGCTGCACATGGATCTGGTCGGCATGGGTATCTATCCCGCCGCGCGCGGCATGCTCACCCTATCCCTGGCCCACGATGAAGGGTCGTTCGCGGCCCTGGAGGGCGCCATGGAAGAGTTCATGGTCAGCCGAAGCAGCCTGCTCGGCGCCTGAAGGGCCGCGCCCGGATAACATTCAACACTATTAGGAGTACGCGTTATGGCGGTCGATGCCGATCTGCAAATTATTCTGGATATGATCAAGGCGGCCGACCGGCCGGCCTACAAGGACATCACCGTGGCGGAGGCCCGCGCCGGCTATCATGTGACGGTCGGCCTTTTCGATCCCGACGGCGAGGAAATCCATCGCCGCGAAGACCGCGCCATTCCCGGCCCAGGGGGCGAGATCCCCATCCGGGTCTATTGGCCGGGCCAGGCGGGGAACGGCGAATTGGGCATCTTCATCTACCTGCACGGCGGCGGTTTCGTGATCGGCGATCTGGATACCCATGATCACCTGTGCCGGCGCCTGGCCAACCGGGGCGACTGCATCGTGGTCTCGGTACACTACCGCCTGGCCCCCGAACACCCCTTCCCCGCCGCCGGCGAAGACTGCATCGCGGCGATGAACTGGTGTGCCGCCAATGGGGCCGAGTTGGGCGGGGACCCGACCCGCCTGGCCATCGGCGGCGACAGCGCGGGCGGCAATCTGTCCGCTGTCTGCGCGTTAGAGGCGCGGGACAGGGGCGGCCCGGACCTGGCCTTGCAGATGCTGATATACCCCGGCGTGGCAGCGGATGCGAACAGTGCCTCCCACGGGGAATTCGCCGAAGACTATTTACTGACCGGGGAGAATATCGCCTGGTTCTGGGAACAGTATGCGGGTGGCCAGGACCTCACCGCCAACCCGGCGTTCGCCCCCCTGATCGCCGCCGATCACAGCGGCCTGGCACCAGCGGAAATCATCGTCGGCGGCTATGACCCCCTGCGCGACGAGGGCATTGCCTATGGGGAAACCCTGCGCGCCGCCGGCGTTGCGGCGAATGTGGTCAACTATGAAGGCGCCATCCATGCCTTCATGCAATTTTATGGCGCCTCGCAAGCCTGCCGTGAAGCGGTAGACCATTGCGGCACGGTCCTGAAGCAGGCGCTGTCGAAGCCATAGCAATCCGCGTCATTCCCGCGAAATCGCACGGCTGTCAGGTTCAATTTCGGGACTGCGCCCTGGCACGGCGATGCTGGCCATTCATCGTCCCATTGCATAGTGGCCCTGGATGCCCGGATCAAGTCCGGGCATGATAATTTGGCTGTTTCTGGCCATTTATATTACACATTTGTCATTGCCGGGCTTGACCCGGCAATCCAGAGCCGTCTGGCTTGGCGCCTCCATTTAAGGCCATATCCCAAAATTACCAATCGTCCGAAGCCGAATAATTTCTACGACCCGCGACGGGTACCACCGGAATTATCCGGATAGCATTGCGCATTGGCGGGAATGACTCCCAGTGGAATATCCGTGCCAACTAACTCCAGGTTTTGCGGGCCGGGGATTTGATCTCGATCTGCAGGCTGTCTTCCAGGGTTTCGTGATAATGGGGGACGCCGGGGCGGTGTTTCCAGATATCGCCGGGTTCGGCGATGAACTCTTCGCCGTCGATCACCACGCGCATGCGGCCGCTGACCAGATAGCAAATGGATTCGTGGTCATCATGGCTGTGTTCGGGATCGATCAACCCTTTTTCCCGGTGCGCCTCCATGACCAGGACGCCCTCGCCCACCATTAACGCCTTGATGCCCAGATTGCCGGCCTCCCGGGCGCCCTCGATGGCGCTGACCGGTTCCACCGGCACCTCTGCGCCGGCGACAAAATCTACTTTCGTGGGCGCCAGGGCGCGATCGGTTTTAGTCATTTTCTTACCTAACGTTTCAGCAGCAGGTTGATCATGCCCCGGCCGCGGGCGCCATAGGGCGGGTTGAGCAGCCACAGGCCGTTCCAGCGGCTTTGATACATCACCGGCTTCAATTTCGAAAATGTTTCGAAACCTTCCCGGCCATGATATTGCCCCATGCCCGAGGCCCCGACGCCGCCGAACGGCAGCTCCTCCACGCCGGCGTGAATGAAGCAGTCATTGACCACGGCGCCACCGGACATGGTCTCAGCCAACACCCTTTCGATCAGGCCGCGGCCGCCGCCATAAACATACAGAGCCAAGGGCCGCTCGCCGCCGTTGACATGGGCAATGGCCGCGCCGATATCGTCGTAGGGTATGATGGGCAGCAAGGGCCCAAAAATTTCCTCCCCCCGGACGGCCATTTCGGCGGTGGTGTCCAACAGGACCGTCAAGGGCATTTTCCGGCCCACGATGTCGCCGGCGGTTCGCACGCGGGCACCCAGGCTCTCGGCTTCCGCGCGCATGGCTTGCAGGCGGTCGAACTGGGCTTGGTTCACGATCGCGGTGTAATCGGGGTTGGCGTCAATGGCGGGATAAAATTGCCGTGCCTTGGCCAACAGCAGCTCCGCGAAGCCGTCGACCTGATCTTTTGGCAATAACACATAGTCGGGCGCCACGCAGGTCTGCCCGGCATTGAACAGCTTGCCCCGCACGATGGAGTTGGCCGCCGCCGCCAAATCCGCATCCAGGGCGATGATGGCGGGCGACTTACCGCCCAACTCCAAGGTCACCGGGGTCAGGTTTTCCGCCGCCGCCGCCATCACCTTGCGCCCCACCTGGGTGGAACCGGTATAGAGCAAATGATCAAACGGCAGGCGGGAGAACGCCTCGCCCACCTCTCGGCCGCCCTGAACCACAGCAATTTCTTCGGGGCTGAAGTGCGCGGCCAGCATCTCCGCCAGCAGGGCGGCGGTGCGCGGGGTCACTTCCGATGGTTTCAACATGACCCGGTTGCCGGCGGCGATGGCGCCCACCAGCGGCGCCAGGGCCAGAAAAACCGGATAGTTCCAGGGCGAGATAATCCCCACCACGCCCAGCGGCAGGGGCATCAATTTGGCCCGCGCCGGTTTGAAAGCCAGATCCAGGGCCCGGGCCCGGGGGCGCATCCAACGGCCGAGATTTTTCCTCGCATGGCGGACACAGGACAGCGTGGTGAAGATTTCCCCCAACAGGGTTTCCTCCCGCGCCCGGCCGCCAAAATCCCCATCAATGGCCGCAATAATGGCATCCCTGTTGGCCCTGACCATGGCGCCGATGCGGCCCAGGCGGTCACGGCGCAGATTACGGTCCGGGGCGCCCTCGGCCAGATTGGCGGCTTGCTGGGCCGCCAGTTGCGCCGCCAGTTGGTCGGCAAGTTCCCCGCTCCCCGGATGGCTCGGGCCGGGTTTGATTTCGGCGATGCTCATGGCGACTAATCCTCCAATCAACTGTTATTCATAACATATTTCATATGCCTTGCCCGCCCGCCGCATTTATTTTAAGCTTAAAATAAATAGGTGAACCGAACATGTTAGCTGCCGAAACCAAGGACGATGAAACCCCCGAAGCCTGGCCCCTGGCGGGGCGCCATGCCCTGATTACGGGGGGAAACCGGGGCATCGGTGCGGCCATCGCCGCCGAACTGGCCGGCCTGGGCGCCAATCTGACCCTGGCCGCCCGGGACGAGGAAAGTTTGAACCAGACGCGGGAGACGTTATCCCGCTCGGGCGATGTGGCGGTCAGCATTCAAACCGTGGACCTGACCGACCCCGGCTCCATCGCCGGGGCCGTTGGCCGGGCGGCGGCGGATCTGGGGCCTGTCGCCATTTTGGTCAACAACGCCGGCGTGGCGCCGTCGGCGCCGCTGGCCAAGGTGGTACTGGATAGTTGGCGGGAAACCTTCGAGATCAACGTCCAGGCGGCCTTTTTGTTAAGCCAGGCGGTGACCGGCGCCATGGCGGAGGGGGACTATGGCCGGATCGTCAATATCGCCTCCACCGCCGGGCTGCGGGGTTATCCCTTCGTTGCTGCCTATGTCGCCTCAAAACATGCCCTGGTGGGCCTGACCCGCGCCCTGGCCCTGGAACTGGCTAAGGGACCCATTACCGTCAATGCGGTCTGCCCCGGGTATACGGAGACCGAGATGGCCTTGGGCGCCATCGCCAATATCCAAAAATCCGGCAAGACGGAAGCCGAGGCCCGCGCCATTCTGACCCGGGGCAACCCCCAAGGGCGCCTGATCCAGCCCGAAGAGGTCGCCGCCGCCGTTGGCTGGCTGTGTCTGCCCAGCTCGGGCGCGGTGACCGGGCAATCTATCCCCGTGGCCGGTGGCGAGGTGATGTAGACCATGGCGCCCGAAGCCACATTGGATGGCAATTTGGAAGCCAACCAAGCCGACACGGAAACCAGTCTTGCGTCGTCGGACAAACCGGAATTGCGCCTGTGGCTACGCCTGCTGACCTGCACCAATCTGGTCGAGGGCGAAATTCGCCGCCGCCTGCGCCAGGATTTTTCCACCACCCTGCCGCGCTTTGATTTGTTGGCGCAACTGGACCGCCATTCCGGCGGCCTGACCCTGACCGCGTTGTCCAACCGCATGATGGTGTCCAACGGCAACCTGACCGGCCTGGTGGATCGCCTGGTAACCGACGGCCTGGTCGAACGGCGCCCCGACCCCCATGACGGACGCAGCCGCCGCGTTGCCCTGACCGCCGCCGGCAAGGCCCATTTCGATGCCATGACACCGGCGCACGAAGCCTGGGTCAACCATATGCTGGAGGGGTTGAGCCATGACGATATCGATCTTCTGCACAATCTGCTGGGCAAGTTGAAACTCTCGGCAACCGCGATAGAGGTGCCTTCATGAGCCACCTGCTGCAGCCCCTGGACATCAACGGCATGATCCTGGCGAACCGGGTCGTGGTACCGGCCATGGTGACCCGGCTGTCGGGCGAGGACGGGGTGATCAACGGCGATATCATGGACCGCTATGTGCGCTATGCCCAAGGCCGGGTCGGCCTGATCGTGGTCGAGGCGACGGCGGTGCACGGGGCCAAGTCGGGGCCGCTGCTGCGCCTGTCCGACGACAGCTTCGTCCCTGGCCATCGCGAGCTGGCGCAACGGGTGCATGACACCTCCGACAGCAAGGTGGTGCCCCAGATCATTCATTTCATGAAGGTGGCGCGTTCGGGCTGGCGGCAGACCATCGATATGCTGGAGCAGGCGGATATCGACCGGATCATCCATGATTTCGGCCTGGCCGCCCTGCGCGCGCGGGAGGCGGGCTACGACGGGGTGGAGCTGCATTCGGCCCATGCCTATACCTTGTCCTCGTTCCTGTCCCGCCGCAATCCGCGCAAGGACCGCTATGGCGGCCATACCCTGGAAGGACGCCTGGCCATGTTCGGTCAGGTCTTCCGCGAGGTGCGCCGGCGGGTCGGGGGGGACTTTGCCGTCGGCGTGCGCTTCCTGGCCGAGGAAGCCATCAAGGGCGGCTACGCCCTGCCGGAGGCGCAACAAATCGCCCTGCGCATGGCGGACCTGGGCATCGACTATATCTCGCTCTCGGTCGGCGGTAAGTTCGAGGATGCGGAGCACCGCCCCGGCCAGCCGCTGTATCCCTATACCGGCTATTCCGGCGACCGCTGCATGCCCGGTGATTGGTACCCCGCCCTGCCCCACGTTTACTTGGCCGCTGGTATCAAAAGCTACCTCAACGACCGCGGCCACCAGGTTCCCGTCATATCGGCCGGCAAGATCGCCGAACCGGACCAGGCGGAGGACTTGTTGGCCCAGGGCAAGGCGGATCTGATCGGCATGGCGCGGCAGTTGCTGACCGATCCCGACTGGACCCTGAAACTGATGCAGGGCCGCCAGGACGAAATCGTAAAGTGTGTTTATTGTAATGTTTGCAAAGACCTAGACGAACGTTTTAAGAAAGTAGTTTGCTTTTTATGGCCTAAAGGTCAATTACAGGCGCCTGCCGACCAACCGGGGGGGACGGCACCATGCTGGCCGCAAGAGGGGGCTGGGTTGTCGGTGGCGGACGCCGATGGCCGCGTCAAATTAGCCTGGTCGGCAGCGGAAAGCCTCGACAACGAGGTGGCCGGCTATGACATTTACCGGGCCGATGGCCACGGCGTGGTGCACTGCGTCGAGGCCGTGAAGGGCCGCCGCTATGTGGACCGCATGGCCCTCGCCGGACAGCAATACCGCTATTTTGTCCGCGCCTTCGACCGCAACGGCCGGGCCAGCCCGCCGTCGGACACGTGCGCCATCACCATGGCGCCATTAGATCATGGACCAGATCATGGAACGGTAGGTGGGAGCAACCAACGGGGGCAATTATGACGGAGCCTTTGGCACCGGGCGGCCCCACCGCCCATGTGGACCCTTTCGCCGCCGACAACCTACCGCCGAAATCGACCTGGCCGGTGATTGATTATTCCGGTCTGCCGGAGCTGGCCGCCCTGGCCAACCGGATCAACTGCGCCACGGAACTGCTGGACCTTGGCGCCGCCGCCCATCCCGATCGCCGGGCCGTGTTCAACGACGAAATTTCATGGAGCTACGGGGATCTCCTGGCCCGCGCCAATCAAATCGCCCACGTGTTGGTGGACGATCTGGGTATCCGGCCCGGCAACCGGGTCATGCTGCGTTCGGGCAACAACCCCCTGTATGCCGCCTGCTGGTTCGCGGTGATGAAAGTGGGCGCCATCGCGGTTGCCACCATGCCCCTGCTGCGGGCGCGGGAATTGTCCTACATGGCCGATTTCGCCCACGTTTCGCTGGCCCTGTGCGACGAAAAGCTGGCGGACGAGATGGAAGCGGCGCGGGCGGCTTCCGAAAGTCTGGAGGACATTGTCTATTTCCATGCTTCGGGCCCCGGCGGCCTGGAGCAACGCATGGCGGACAAATCCACCTCATTTGAAAACGTCGATACCGCGGCCGACGATATCTGCCTGATCGCCTTTACCTCCGGCACCACGGGCCAGCCCAAGGGCTGTCTGCATTTTCACCGGGACCTGATGGCGGTCTGCCTGACCTCGTCCGGGCAGATCATCAAGCCCGGGGCCGACGATGTCTTCGCCGGCACGCCGCCCCTGGCCTTTACCTACGGCCTGGGCGGGCTGTTGCTGTTTCCCATGGCCGCCGGCGCGGCCGTATTGTTGCTGGAAAGCTATACCCCCGACGGCCTGATCGATGCCATCAACCGCCATAAGATCACCGTGCTGTTCACCGCGCCGACCATGTATCGGACCATAACGCCGCTGGTGGCACAGACCCCAGTGCCCAGCCTTCGGGTCTGCAATTCCGCCGGCGAGGCGTTGCCCAAACCGACCTGGGATGATTGGCACGGGGCCACGGGCCTGGATATTCATGACGGCATCGGCGCCACCGAGATGTTGCACAACTTTATCGCCGGTACCAACGGTAACATCCGCTCCGGCGCCACGGGCCGGACCATTCCCGGCTTCGAGGCGAAGGTGCTGGATGCGAGCGGCAATGAAGCGCCCCGGGGCGAAGTGGGCCGCCTGGCGGTGCGCGGCCCCACGGGCTGCCGCTATATGGCAAACCCGGAGCGCCAGGCGGGCTACGTGGTGGGGGGGTGGAACCTGACCGGCGACAGCTATGTCCGGGACGAGGATGGCTATTTCTGGTATCAGGCCCGCACGGACGACATGATCATCTCCGCCGGCTACAACATCTCGGGCCCCGAGATCGAAGTTGTGCTGTTGGAGCATCCGGCGGTGGCCGATTGCGCGGTGATCGCCAGCCCCGATCCGCAACGGGGACAGGTGGTCAAGGCCTGCATTGTCCTGCGCGACCCCGCACAGGCCGGACCGGAACTGGTTTCGGCCCTGCAGAAGCATGTAAAGGCCACCATCGCGCCCTACAAGTACCCCCGAAAGGTGGAATTTATCGACGAGCTGCCCCGCACCGCAACGGGCAAGGTACAGCGCTTCGCCTTGCGCCAAAGAGAATTAGAGACATCTTGAATTAGCCGACGACTGATTTTACCAGTTCATCCGTCTTGGCGCCGGCGCCGGAGACGGCGGAGGAAATATCGCTGGCCGCGACGCTGCAGTCACCGCCCAGCTGGGTCGCCACCCGAAGGGCCAAGGCGCTTTGTTCGAGCAATTCGAGGTTTTTTTCCGTGGGCCGCTCATCGCGGATGGTATTGGCGACCTTGAGCACGCTGTCACAAAGAACACCCAACTGCGCCACCTCTCGGGGCGAAATGGCTTCATGGAAGGCACGTCCCGATTTCAGGATCTGGACCAATTCCCTGTCAATCCAATCGGGCAGGGAGGGGTCTTCACAGGCTTTGTACAATATATCCGCGATCGCCCAAATGCGGCGGGCGACATTGCGTACCTTGACCCGGCGCAACTGGCCCATGGAGGTCTCGATCATGCGCGAATTGGGGCCAAGTTCGGGGCGCCTCTCCACCCGGGCGCGCAAGGCATTGGGCACCTCCACCGTACCGGGATCGTCGGCACGGGCCTGGGCGGTGCGGCGGTCGGGACCGAAATATTCCTCCGTCACCACGAATGGTTTACGGTGATTGACTAGGGCATCAACCCGTTCGACCATATTGGCGGTCGAATAGGGATTGGCCAGAAAATCATCGGCGCCGGAATTGATGATGGACCGGACCACGCGCAGGCGCGCATCCCAGCTGGTCAGAATAATGGGCAGGAACGGATCGTTGCCGCAGCGAAAGCGCCGTATTTCATTGACCATGCTGGCCACGCCGTCGTGACGGTGTTCAACGGCAAGCACGGCCAAATCGAATTGATGTCCGCTCAGGGCATGCTGCACATCATCGAGCGTCTCGCGTTCTTCGACATTCCAAAAGCCGACAATATTAAGGATGGAACGCGTCTGCTTGCGCAGATGCAGTTTGGTATCGTAGATCAATACCGGCCTGGCTCGGCGGACCGGATTGCCCTGTCGCGGCGGCGAAGATTGTCAAAGCTGGAGCGCCTGAACCTGCTCGGTTCCGATGTCCGCGACCGCCTTGCAATGGGATGGTCGCCAGAGCAGATCGCCGGCAGGCTCAAGCTGGAGG
>JAYGEA010000064.1:0-7357 GCA_046582635.1 Alphaproteobacteria bacterium | reverse complement strand
GCGAATGGCCGCGTCAAGGTCCGCCCGCAAAAGCGGTTTATGCAGGACGGCATGGATATTGAGCTCGGCAAGCCGTTGCTCGCTCAGGCCGTTGCTGAAACCGGTAATAATGATCACCGGCAAATCAGGTTGAATGCTTTGCACGGCCTCGGCCAATTGGTCGCCATTCATGCGCGGCATGGTGAGGTCGGTGATAACAAGGTCGTAGTGATGGTTGTTCCGGCGTAATTCTGCCAAGGCGTCCGCACCACTCTGAAAGCAACTGACCTGGTAACCATGCGTGAAATGGCAAGCGGCAATCTGGAGGCCGAACTGCCTCCCGAGGATGGCAGCGAGTTGTCGCAGATGTTTCAGGCCCTAGAAGTATTCCGTGTCAACGGAATTGAACGATTGCAATTTGAGGCACGGCAAAAATCCGAGCAGGAAGACCGCGACAAGCGGGCCAGGGCTATTAAGGAGCTGATTGGCAATTTTGATAATCAGGTCAATCAGGCTTTGGGCGTGGTCTCCAGCTCTACTCATGATATGGAGTCCACCGCAAAATCGATGTCCGAAATTGCCAATATGACATCCACGCAGTCCGCCACGGTGGCGACAGCATCCGGGCAGACATCGATTAATGTGCAGACCGTCGCCGCCGCGGCCGAGCAATTGGCCGCCTCCGTGCAAGAGATTACCCGTTCGGGATGACCAGAACCGCGTCCGACCGGCCCGACCGCACGGCGCGGCGGGGATTGGCGGGCGCGGGCAGAACCGTGACGCCCTTGTCCCGCAAATGCTTTATCAGGCCCGGTGCCTGGCCGGCGCCCGCAACCGCCAGGGACAGGGATTGGACGCTTTGGCCGCGGAACATGCCGCCCACGAAACTAACCAGCAGACCCAGCAGCAAGACGCCGACAATCGGGTAGACAAAGGCCAGGAACAAGCTGCGACGGTCCCGCAGGTCGTCGATGCTTTCCTTCAGAAATACGATCCAGACGTTACGCACGATCACCACCGGTATCGGAGGGCACGCCTTGGGTCACGGCGGCCAGGAAGACTTCGTCCAGATCGCCCTGACCCGTGGCCTGGCGCAGCTCCTCCGGTGCGCCGTCGGCGACGATCAGCCCATCGGATATGACGATGATCCGGTCGCACAACGCCTCTACCTCGCTCATGATGTGAGAGCAAAACAGCACGCAGCGGCCCTGATCGCGAATTTCCCGGATCAACGTCCGCACGGCGCGGGACGAGGCGATGTCCAGTCCGTTGGTCGGCTCGTCCAGCATGACATTGGCGGGTTCATGCACCAGGGCGCGGGCCAGGGCGACCTTCAAGGTCTGGCCCTTGGAGTAGCCCTTCGAGCGGCGGTCGGCGAAATCAGCCATGTCCAGACGGGCCATCAGACGATCGATCCGCCCCTCCAATTCGTCGCCGCCCAGGCCGTGCAGACGGCCGAAATAACGTACATGCTCCCGCGCCGTCAGCCTGGGGTAGAGACCGCGATTATCGGGCAAGACCCCGATCCGCCGTTGTACCGCAAGGCGGTCCGTGACGGTGTCATGGCCATCAACCAGGGCACGGCCGCCGTCGGGTTTCAGAACCGTGAACAGCAGGCGCAATGTCGTCGTTTTGCCGGCGCCGTTGGGGCCGATAAGACCGGTAATTTCGCCATCGCGCGCGGTAAATTCAATGCCACGCAAGACCTCTACGCCATTGAAACTCTTGCGCAAGCCCTGGACTTCAATCATTTACCGCCGCCGTTGATGGTTTTCCAATACGAACTGGCCGCACCATCGGGCATTCCCCGGTTCATGGAAACTGCCTGGTCGACATTGCGGATCGGCCATGGAACCATTGCGACGATTCTTCCAGGGCGATCATGCCCTGAGTTGATGCAGAATTGAGCTTCGCCATGTCCCACGCCGATTTCGTCCACCTTCGCGTCCATTCCGCGTATTCGTTGTCGGAAGGCGCGATCCACATCAAGGAACTGGCGGAACTGTGCCAACATGGTGAAATGCCCGCCGTGGCGATCACCGACACCGGTAATCTGTTCGGCGCCCTGGAATTTTCCGAAACCATGGCCGGGGCCGGCGTGCAGCCCATCATCGGCGCCGCCATTGCATTACGTTCGGGGCGTTCGGGCGCCCCCCAGACGGGCGCAATTGCCGCCGAACCTGACCGGCTGGTGCTTTTGGTCCAGTCCGAGCGGGGCTACGAAAATCTCTCCCGCCTGTCCTCGAAAGCCTATCTGCAAAGTGAAAGTGGCGAGACGCCGCAAATTGAAATGGCCGATCTGGCGCAATGGGGCGAAGGTCTGATTTGCCTGACCGGCGGGGCCGAGGGTCCCTTGGGGCGGTTGTTGCTGGCGGGACAGGCTGATCGGGGCCGCGAACTGCTGGCGGAGTTGAACGGCATCTTCACGGGCCGCCTGTATATTGAATTGCAGCGTCACGGCCTGGCGGAGGAGGCCGCTTGCGAGGGCGCCATGATCGATCTGGCGTACGCGTTTGAGCTGCCCCTGGTGGCGACCAATGACGCCCATTTCGCCGATCCCAATTTTTACGAGGCGCACGACGTGCTGCTCTGTATTGCCCAGAAGCAGACAGTCAGCCAAAGCGACCGGCGGCGTCTGACCGCGCAACATTATTTCCGTTCCTCGCGCGAAATGCGGGCCCTGTTCGCGGACCTGCCGGAAGCTTTGGACAACACTCTCGTGATTGCCCGGCGCTGCGCCTACCGGGTACCCATGCGCGATCCCATTCTGCCTAAATTTGATGCGGGTGGCGATGAAAAGGCGGCCATGCGGGCCATGGCCCAGGACGGTTTGGCCGAACGCATGAAGGCCCAGGGCATTGCGCCGCAATCCGATCAGGCCGAACCCTATCGGGCACGTTTGGAGTTTGAGCTGAATGTGATCATCAACATGGGCTTCGCCGGCTATTTCCTGATCGTTGCCGATTTCATCCAGTGGGCCAAGGCCGCGGATATACCCGTGGGGCCGGGACGCGGGTCGGGCGCCGGTTCGGTGGTGGCCTGGTCGTTGAAGATCACGGACCTGGATCCGTTGCAATTCGGCCTGTTGTTCGAGCGGTTTCTCAACCCCGAGCGGGTGTCCATGCCTGATTTCGATATCGATTTCTGCCAGGACCGCCGCGACGAGGTGATCCGTTATGTGCAGGACAAATACGGTCACGACCAGGTCGCGCAGATCATCACCTTCGGCAAGTTGCAGGCCCGCGCCGCCCTGCGCGATGTGGGACGGGTGCTGGAGATGCCGTTCGGCCTGGTCGACCGGCTGTGCAAGATGGTGCCGAACAATCCCGCCAACCCGACCACCTTGCCAGAGGCCCTGAAGGCGGAGCCGCGCCTGAAAGCGGTGATGCGGGAAGAACCCGGTGTCGACCGCCTGTTCGATGTGGCCATGAAGCTGGAGGGGTTGTACCGCCATGCTTCCACCCATGCCGCCGGCGTGGTCATCGGCGATCGGCCGCTAGAGCAATTGGTGCCGCTCTACCGCGATCCGAATTCCGACATGCCCGTGACCCAGTTCAACATGAAATGGGTGGAACCGGCGGGCCTGGTGAAGTTTGATTTTCTCGGCCTGAAAACCTTGACCGTATTGGACCGGGCGGTGGAAATGATCCATCACCGGGAACCGGATTTCGACCTTGACCGCATACCCTTGGATGACCCGGCAACGTTCGAGTTGACCTCGCGCGGCGAAACGGTGGGGGTGTTTCAGTTGGAAGGTTCGGGCATGCGAGACATGTTGCGGACAATGCGGCCTGATTGTTTCGAGGACATCATTGCCGTCGTTGCGCTGTACCGGCCCGGTCCCATGGATAACATTCCAAAGTTCTGCAGTGTGAAATCGGGTGCGGAAGAGCCTGATTATCTCCATCCCTGCCTGGAAGGCATATTGACTGAAACCTATGGGGTGATTGTCTACCAGGAACAGGTCATGCAAATCGCCCAGGTCATGGCGGGTTACTCGCTGGGCGATGCTGATCTATTGCGCCGGGCCATGGGCAAAAAGATCAAATCTGAAATGGACGATCAGCGCGACCGCTTTGTCCAGGGCGCGGTTGCCAACAAGATCGAAGCCGAACGGGCGGAATTCATATTCGACCTGGTGGCAAAGTTCGCCGGCTATGGCTTCAACAAAAGCCACGCCGCCGCCTACGCCCTGATCGCCTATCAAACCGCCTATCTGAAGGCCAATCATCCGGTGGAATTCATGGCCGCGACCATGTCCCTGGACCTGACCAATACGGACAAACTGAACCTGTTCAAGCAAGAGGTTGGGCGCATGGGTATTCCCCTGCTGCCGCCTGATTTGAACACATCGGATGTTGTCTTCACGGTGGCGCCCGGGGTTGGCGAAGATGGCGGGGATGGCATTCATTACGCCCTGGCCGCGGTCAAGAATGTGGGCCGGGAGGCCATGGCGGCCGTGGTGGCGGAACGGCGGAAGGGCGGAGCGTACAGGGATGTTTGGGATTTCGCCGGCCGCCTCGACCCGCGCCAGGTGAACAAGCGGCAGGTGGAAAACCTGGCCCGGGCCGGCGCCTTTGACAGCCTGAACCCGAACCGGGCACAAATGCTGGCGGCATCGGAAATCATGTTGCGCTTTGCCGGTCACGCGGCGGCGGAGCGGGATTCGGCCCAGGTTAGCTTGTTCGGAGGCGAGGGCGGTGGCGATGCGGTGCCGCCCCCCCCGCTGCCCCTGGCGGCTGAATGGCTGCAATTGGACAAACTGGCGAACGAAGCCCAGGCCATTGGATTTTATCTTTCCGCCCATCCCTTGGAATCCTATCCCGCCCTGCTGGCGCGGAAATCCATGGTCAACTTTGCCGAGCTGGAAGCTCGCGCCGACCGCAACACTGGGGGAGGCCAGCAGTTCCGTATTGCCGGCACCATCGAGGAGATGAGCGAGCGGAAAAGCGCCAAGGGCAATCCATATGCCTTCGTCCGTGTTTCCGACCGGACGGGTATCTTCGAAGTGACCTTGTTCGGCGACGATCTGGCGGCCAGCCGGGAGCTGTTGATCAAGGGAAAATCCATTGTCATGACCATCGATGTCCGCGACGACGGTGACCGCCGCCGCCTGATCGCCAGCCAGATCAACGACATCGATCAGGCCAGCCAGACCGTGGCCGCCGGCATCCGGGTCTTCCTGAAGGATCCAGGGCCGCTGGATAACCTGCACTCCCTGTTGAACGATCACAACAAGGGCCGTGGTCGGGTCACCCTGTTATTGGAGCTGACCGCGGCGGGACGCGAGGTCGAGATCGCCCTGCCCGGCGGCTTCGCCATCACGCCGCAAGTTCGCGGTGCCTTGAAGGCTATCCCCGGTGTCATGGATGTGCATGATTTTTGAGACTGTAAAATATATCTTCAAGTCAGGTAAAATAGTGCCAAGATCATAGTATGCTAAATAGCATAACGAATTATTACTTATGTAATCCGGTATAAGGATTGAATATATTTCACGATATTTGTGAATATACTTTAAAATTCATCATTATTTCGTAAATTATCACTATTTTAGTAAATATTCCGTATACTGGCTCTAACTAACTGGCGGTCACGCGACTGCGAGAGCAATAAAACGGGACGCAGCATTGTGGGTAGACCGGCATCATCGGCTGACCGAGACGGCGAGAGCCTGAAACGGCGGATCGAAGATCTGGAGCGGCAGTTGGCCGACAGCCAGGACCAAGCACAGCGTCAAGAGGACCGGCTGGACCTCTACCAGGCCCTGATCGACAACGCGCCGTTCGATATCAGTTTCAAAGATCTGAACGGGACTTACCTGTTGACCAATCGGGCCTTTGACACGAACTTGCAAAAATCCAAGGATGCGATCATCGGCAAGACGCTAACGCAGTTGATTGGACTGGAGAAAGCCGCGCCCATCCTTGCCTTGGACCGGCAAGCTCTTGAAGCGAGAACCGGTGTCAGTGCCGAAGTGCCATCTCTCGTTGTCGATAGCCTGAAAAACTACTGGTCGACGAAATTTCCCATTGAAAATGATCAAGGCGAGGTCGTCGGCGTCGGCAGCATCCTGGCGGACATTTCCAAGACTAAGCGCTTGGAAGAACGGGCGGTTTGGGCCCACCAACAGTTGGTCGACGCGCTGGAGGCGCTCACCGACGGCTTGGCGATTTTCGACGCGGACGAACGCCTTGTGGTTTGCAATTCCCGTTACAAGGATCTGCAGTCGCCGGTTAACGACATCATGGTTCCCGGCGCCAAATTCGAAGACCTGCTTCGCGACACCGTGGACCGCAACCAACTTGCCGCCGCGGTCGATCGCGGCGAGGCGTGGGTTCAGGAGCGATTGTGTTCCTTCCTCAATCCCGGTGAACCAGTTGAACTTGAATTTCATGACGGTACTTGGATGCGCCTGTACGAGCGGAAAACCGCCGAAGGCGGAACCGTTGGTGTTCGGATCGACATTACGGAATTGAAACGGCGGGAGCGGCAACTCCGGGAAAGCGAGCAGATATTGCGGGACGCCCACGACAAACTTGAAGATCGGGTGCGGGAGCGGACGGCGGAACTCCACCTGGTCACGGACAATCTTCCGGTGCTGATTGTGCGGATAGATGCTGACCTCCGATATCGTTTCGCCAACACGACCAGCGAGCGTTGGTTTGCCCGGCCCGCCGCTGAAATTATCGGATCCAAGGTAGAGGATGTGGTCGGTCCCGATACATTTGCCTCTCTGCAACCGGCATTCGATGCTGTTTTCCGGGGTGAGAAAGCCCAGTTTGAATTGCGCCTCACGCATTTTGATGGAATTACACGGGATATTGAGGCGACTTATTACCCACAAGTTGAAGAAGACGGCAGTGTCAGCGGATTTTTCGCACTGATTATTGATGTAACGGAACGCAAACTGGCGGAAGCGGCGGGGCAACAATTTCTAGGCGCCATCGATAATTTGTCGGAAGGTCTGGTGCTGTTTGAAGCTGATGAAGGTCTGGTGATGTGCAATGACCAATATCGTTCGATTGTTGGCGGCGATCCCGCGGCCATTGTGCCCGGTGCCACGATTGAAGACCTGCTTCGGGCGATGATCGGACGAGGCGATGTCCGAGAGGCCGATGACGACCCTGAGGGGTGGCTGGCGCGGAAAATGGAAACCTATCGTGGGCCGATTGGTAAACAGCCTGCATATGAAGCCGAACGCGGCGGCAGGTATTACTTGGTTAACGAGTTGAAATTACCCGATGGCAGCATGGTCATATCGTATACCTATATTTCAGAATCGCGACAGCAGAAAGCGCAGCTCCATCAAGCCCAGAAAATGGAGGCGATTGGCCAGTTGACCGGTTGTATTGCCCACGATTTCAATAATTTACTG
>JAYGEA010000282.1:0-4808 GCA_046582635.1 Alphaproteobacteria bacterium | reverse complement strand
CCGTGGTACCAGTACCACAAGCGGCGCGCGACGCAGCCGAAAGCCGCCGTAAAGCGCCACATTCGGTCGCTTCAGAGGCCCCTCGGCGGCGTCATGAAACCTTGACGGTACCAGCACCGCCGGCGGTTCCAGTCCTACCCGAGGGGCCTCTGAAACGACCGAATGTGGCGCTTTACGGCGGCTTTCGGCTGCGTGGCGCGCCGCTTGTGGTACTGGTACCACGGCGCAACACGCTCCTACCCGAAAGTCGTCGTAAAGCGTCTATAGGGGTCTTTATCACCGCACGTTGGTATTAGTGCAAAATTGCCCCTATGCTTGGCAAATGATGGATTTAAAGACAGCGCCGCGCTTCGTCGGTATCCCCACCTTCATGCGCACGCCCTATCAACCCGACCCGGCCGGTCTGGACATCGCCCTCGCGGGCGTGCCCTATGACGGCGGCGTGACGAACCGCCCCGGCGCCCGCCATGGGCCGCGGGAAATCCGCAATTCATCCTCCCTGTGCCGCTCCATCCACCATGTCTCCCGCATCAACCCCTACGAAATTTGCAATATCGCCGATGTGGGTGATGTCCCGTTCGAGGCCATCATGCAGCCGGACCTGGCAGTGGGCGAGATCGAGGCCTTCTACCGCAAGATCGTCGGCGCCGGGGCGGCGCCATTAAGTGCGGGGGGCGATCATTCCATCACCTACCCCATCTTCCGCGCCCTGGCGGCGCCCGACCGGCCCATCGGCATGATCCATATTGATGCCCACACCGATACCTGGGACGCCTTCCAGGGCAACAAGTTTAATCACGGCGCGCCGTTTCGCCATGCGGTCAACGACGGCCTGCTGGACCCCAAGCGCACGGTGCAGATCGGCATTCGCGGCGCCCAGAATTTTGCCGACGGTTGGGATTTCTCCCACGAGACGGGCATGCGGGTGATCTTCATGGAGGAATTCACGGCCCTGGGTGTGGATGCGGTTATCGCCGAGGCGCGGCGGGTGGTGGGCGATGGCCCGACCTATATTTCCTTCGACGTGGACGGCCTGGACCCGGTCTATGCGCCGGGCACGGGGACGCCGGAGATTGGCGGTATTACAACCCTGGAGGCCCAGGCCCTGCTGGGCGGCCTGCGCGGCCTGAACCTGATCGGCGGCGACGTGGTGGAGGTCTCGCCCCCGTTCGATCAAACCGGCAACACCGCCCTGGTCGGCGCCACCTTGATGTTTGAAATTCTCTGCCTGCTGGCCGAGGCGGTGGCCAACCGCAAGGCCGCGGCGTAATTGCAGACCAGCGAAATCTTGCGCCAGATGGTTAGGTTTCCTATTGTGATGCCGACCCTTCGGATAGAGGATTGGAAGCCATGGCAAACGCCGGAAATCAGTGGAATGTAAAACGCCTTGCCGGTGCCCTTGGTGCCGAGGTGACCGGCCTCGAACTGGCCAGCGCCGATGCGGGCGATATTGCCGAGATCAAGCGGCTGTTGGTGGCGCACATGGTGCTGTTCTTTCCCGGCCAGCATATGAGCCAGGATGACCACGTGGCATTCGGCAGGCCATTCGGGCCGCTGGAGGGGCATCCCAACCTGGCGGAGAGGAATATCTCCGATCATCCGGAAATCTTCCAACTGGTGGGCAGCCAGGGCGGCATCGCCGATGAATGGCATACGGATCTGACCTTTCAGTCCCAACCGGCCCTGATGTCGATCCTGAACATGGTGCAATGTCCCGAAACAGGCGGCGATACCATGTGGACCAGCCTGTGCGCCGCGTTCGAGGCGCTGTCGCCGCCGCTACAAGAGATGTGCGAGGGGCTCTCCGCCCTGCACGACGCCCACCCCCACGGCGTGCCCGAGAAAATGGCCATTCACCCGGTGGTCCGCGTGCATCCCGAAACCGGCCGCAAGGCAATCTATGTGAACGAGCATTTCACCCGCCGCATCGTGGAGATGAGCGCGCCGGAAAGCGAGGTTTTTCTGCGCTTTCTGACCAACTGGGTGCAAAGCCCCCGCTTCACCGTGCGCTATCACTGGACCGCCGGCACCATTGGGATGTGGGACAACCGCGCCACGCAGCATTATGTGCTGAACGATTTCGAGGGCGAGCGGATCATCCAGCGGGTCACCGTCATGGGCGATCAACCCAACGGCCCCGGCCCCCGCTGGCAGCCCTGGACGGAGGGCGCTCCCCGCTCCGCCATGAGCCGCCACGACCGCCAGCTGTCCGGCTTTCTGAAGGACCGGACGGCGGAGGCGGCGGAATAGGCCGCAAAACTTTTCAAGCTTGATCCAAGCCACCCGCTCCCCCACCCGGCCACCCATTAGGATACTCACGTGGGTGGCCGGGTGGGGGAGCGGGTGGCTCGGCGATTTCAATCAAACTTGAAATGCACTCTAGGCGACGACCTTCCGCAAAGCGTCCGCCGCTTCCGACAATTGCTCCCGATTGACGTCCAGGTGGGTGACCGCGCGCATGCGGTGGGGACCCATGGCCCCGATGCGGACCTCGTGGGCCAATAACTTTTCCGCGACCTCCGCAGCATCCATGCCGGTTTCGGAAACATCGAAAAATACCAGATTGGTCTGACAGCGGTCGAAGATCAGCTTGATGCCGGGAATTTGTGCGATGTCCCGGCAGAAGGCCCGGGCGTTCTCGTGATCCTCGGCCAGGCGCTCTACATGATGTTCCAGGGCATAAACCCCGGCGGCGGCGATAATGCCCGCTTGCCGCATGGCGCCGCCCATTTGCTGCTTGAAACGCCAGGCCTGGTCGATGAAATCGGCGCTGCCCGCCAGAACGCCGCCCACGGGGCAGCCCAGGCCCTTGGACAGATCCAGCCACAGGCTGTCGAACTGCCGGCCGTAGTCCGTGGCCGGGGTGCCGCTTTCCACCACCGCGTTCATGAGCCGGGCGCCGTCCATATGGGCCGCCATGCCGTTTTCCCTGGCCACCGATGTGACGCTGATAATGTCCTCGATGGGCCAAATGGCGCCGCCGCCGGCGTTGGTGGTGTTCTCGATCGAGACCACCCGGCTCCTGGGCGAATGCCGGCGCGTGGGACGGATGGCTTCGCGCACCTGATTGGCGGTGAAAATGCCCAGCTCGCTGTGCAGGGCGCGGGTTTGCGCCATGGCCACGGCCGACGGCCCGCCGCTTTCCGCGTTAATGGGATGGGCGGTATAGTCGAGAATTATCTCGTCGCCGGGTTCGCAATGGACCCGGAAAGCGATCTGATTGCACATGGTGCCAGAGGGCATGAACACGGCCGCCTCCTGGCCCAGCAATTCCGCCACCATGGCGCAAAGCTTGTTGACGGTGGGATCTTCGAACTGTTGTTCGTCGCCCACTTCCGCCTCCGCCATGGCTTGGCGCATGGCGGGCGTGGGTTTGGTGTGGGTGTCGCTGTACAGATCGATGCGCGGTGCGGCCATGGCGTTTACTCCGATTGCTTATTTGTCCGGCGATGGATCATCCATTTGGTGATCAGGGTGGTGGTGATCTCACCATGTTGATTTCTAATCTCGTTGTTGAATTCCACATAGCCCAGGTTCGGCCGGCTTTTCAGGGGCCGTGCCTCGATCACTTCGGAGGTCACGGTCAGGATATGGCCGACAACGACGGGCAGGCGCCAGCGGATCTTATCCCAACCGGGCGAGACAAAGGCGTCCGCCGCGCTGAAGGCATCCTTGGACATGCGCCGCCAGGCCGCGCAAACATGGGGGCCCGAGGCGATCAAATCGTCCCAGCCCATGGCCTTGGCCGCCGCGCCGTCCAGATGAAAGGGTTCGGGATCGAACTCTTCCGCGAAGGCGGTCATTTCCTCCCGCTTCATTTCATAGGCGCCGTAGACGAACCGCTCACCCAGTTTAAAATCCTCGAAATTCACATGCCCGGTAAAAGGTGCCCGGTCGTTCAAGGTCCCACTCATCTCTAGACGACCCGGTGAATAAAGTCGCCGCCGTCAATAAGCTGGCGGCTGTTTTGCACGGCGATATCAATACTGCGTTCGAAGGTCTCGGGCGTCAGCCAGGCTACATGGGGCATCAGGGCGACGTTGTCCAGGGCCAGCAACGGCGCGCCGCCTTCGATCGGTTCGGCCGCGAAAACATCCAGGCCGGCCGCCAGTAGCGTCCCCGCCGTCAGCGCCTTGTAAAGCGCGTCTTGGTCGACCAGGCCGCCACGGGCGGTGTTGACCAGCACGGCGCCGGGTTTCATGGCGGCGAAGGCCGCGGCATCCAGCATGTTTTCCGTTTCGGGCGTCAACGGCAAATGCAGGGAAATGATATCGCATTCGGCCAGCAACGTCGGCAGCTCCCGCCATTCGGCCAGCGCCGAACTCTTGGGACTGGATGCGGTATAGAGCACCCGCGCGCCCAAGGCGCCCAGCACCGGGGCCACGCGGCTCGCCACTGCGCCATAACCGACCAGGCCCACGGTGCGTCCGGCAATCTCGCCGATCCGGTCAAAGATGGCGGGATCCATGCGCCAGCCCTCGCCCCGCCGGGTCGCCCCGTGGAAGCTCGCGGCGCGGCGCAGGGCGGACAGCATCAACATCACCGTCGCCTCGGCCACCGCCTGGCTGTTGGTGCCGGGCATGTTGCATACGGCGATGTCGCGGGCCTTGGCGGCGTCGAGATCGATGGTGTTGACACCGACGCCAATTTTCTGGATCAAGCGCAGCTTGGGCGCGGCGGCAATAATCGACCCCGTGGCGGGTTTGAGCACATGCCACAGCACATCCGCCTCCGCCAAAAGCTGCATCAGGCGGTCATCGTCGTCCTCGTTACAACTTTCGATGGACAGCCAATCACTCTTGGCCCTG
>JAYGEA010000275.1:0-10375 GCA_046582635.1 Alphaproteobacteria bacterium | reverse complement strand
GCGGCCGCCGCCGCATACAGGCGGTCGTAAAACGAATGAACCTGCATGCGGCTGAGTTCCGAGAGCACGCCCCGGTAATCCTTGGCCGCGAATGAAGTCACCGCCATATGCTCCCAATACCAGGCCGGATGCAGAGGGTTGAGTTGCCGGGCCCGGTTCAGATAATTGCGCGCGGTTTCATGTTCTCCGGTTAGCGCGAACAGCTTGGCGTGATGCGCCAGGATGTGGGCATGACCGGGATGCAGATTTTCGGCTTGGGTGAAATGTTCCCGCGACAGATCATGATGCGAGCGCAACAAGGAAATGCCCCCCGCCATGCGGTGGCCTTCGGCTTCCAATGGATCCAGCTCAATCGCCCGCTGGGCCAGATCCATGCAAGGGTCCAGGTCAGCCAGTTCACGGCTTTTCACATAAGGCGAGGCGCGGGCGCAGGCCAGATAGGCATAGGCGCGGGCACAGCCGGGTTCAATTTCGATGGCGCGTTCGAAATGGCCGATGGCGCGAAAAATATTGCGCACGTTGTACCAACTGCGCTGGTGGTAAATCTGACCCTGCAGGAAATGCTCGTAGGCCCGCCACTCGCTCACCGGTTTGCGCCGGGCCCGCGCCAAGGCGTCGTCATCCAGCCAGGTGGCGATGTTCGAGACCAGGGTGTTGATGATCTCGTCGGGCAGGTCCATGAAGTCTTCCCGGTCCAGATCGTAGCGTTCGCTCCACAAATTTTGACCCGTGGCGCCATCCACCAGGCGCAGATTGACGCGGTATTTCCCCGCCGCCCGGCGCAGGCTGCCCATCAAGGCATGGCGCACGCCGAGGCGCTGACAGGCTGCGGAAATATCTTCCCGTCCGGCCCGATAGGCGATTGTGCTGTCGCGGGATATGACGAACAGGGCGCGGTAGCGGGTCAACTCGGTGGTGATGTCATCCACGATGCCGCTGCCGATATAGCCCAATTCAACATCATCGGGCGGGCCGTCAAGGGGCAGCACCACGATGGAGGAAATTTCCCTCGTCAGGCCGCTTGCCGAAGGCTGGATGTCGCGGGCCACCGCCGCCGCTAGAACCGGGGCCGGGCTATGAATGGACCCGATCAGGCGTTCGGTTTCCGGGCTGGGGGTGATGCCCAGCTCTGCCTTTAGAACCTCGCGGCAGGCTTCGAATTGTTTAAGGGCTGGGCCGGGCTGAGCGGCGGCGAGATGCAGGCGGATCAGAGCCTGGTGGGCCGGCTCGGATGTGGGATCGATTTGCAGCAACCGGCGGGCCACGCGAATGCCGTCGTCCAGATCTGTTCCGCTGGATTGAGACAGATAGGCCAGGCCAGCCGCCATGGCCTGATCCTCGCAGGCATGGCGCAAGGCCATGGCCCAGTCATCAAAACCGGGTTCGGTGAATTGAACCTCCGTGAACAGGCCGTCCCGATGCAGAGCGACGGCGAGGCTCTTTTGCTCATCGGTTGCCGCATGGGCCTAAAAGGCCGCCACATCCACGGCAAAGGCGTCTGGTTGCAAGCTGACCCGCTGCTTGCCCCGATTGATAACCGCGCCAGCATCACCCATCCCGCCGCACAGGGATGACAGCGCCTGGCTTAGACTATGGCGCGCCCGGCGCTCGCTTTGTTCGCCCCACAACAGCCCGGCCAGGTGCGACCGCGCCAGCGGCTTGCCGGGGTGCAAGGCCAGATAGGCCAGCAGCGCCCGTTCCTTGGCATTGGCGATATAGATTTCTTCGCCGTCCGCCTTGGAAATTATGAACCCGCCGAACAATGTCAAATTGAATTCGGGCATCCTCTATCGCCTCCCATGAGGGCAATTCTAAGGAGCTTCGGAAAAAATAGCCATGCTGTCGGTTTGACAATGCCTTGACGCATCCTCGATCCTGCGATGATTGAGATTTGCTCATATGCGGCATCGAATTGGCACAACAGGGGAGACCGAGACATGGCCGAGGCAAAAGTTATTAAGGCGGCGGCGGACCGGATGATGAAAATCTTCTCCGAATGTCCTTCGGATGGGAAGGCCACCAAATCGACGGTGGCGGAAATGGTCGACGGCCTGTACTGCCACATCACGGACGGTGAATTCACCATGACGGCGGATCTTCCCACGGCCATGGGCGGCGACAATCTGGGGCCCAGCGCCGGCACACTGGCGCGCGCCGGGCTGGCGGCGTGTCTGGCGGGCGGTTATGCAATGTTTTTCGCCCAACGGAATGTGCCTATCAACAAATTGTCGGTGGAGGTGCAGGCCGATCTGGACTTTGGCAGCGTTTTTGGCCTGAAAGATACTTCAACCGGGTTTCAGGAACTGCGCTATATCGTTAACGTGGATAGTCCGGCTGATCCGGCGGAAATCATGGCCGCCATCGAAATGAACGATGCGGGCAGCCCGGTGCTGCAAAGTTTCATCAAACCCCTACCCGCCAAACGCGAGGTTCGCATCAACCAGCAGCGCCAGGACGCCGCCGAGTAGGGCCGGAGCATGGAAGCAAGATTGCAACGGCGCATCCAGCGCTATGGCTGGGATGCGGCGGCCGGGATTTATGAAGATGCATGGCAGACCAACCTGGCCCCCATTCATCAACAGATGATCGAACTGGCCGGATTGGCACCTGGGCACAAGGTGCTGGAGCTGGCCTGCGGCTCTGGCCTGTTGACCTTTCGCGCCGCCGCGCTGGTCAAGATAGGTGGTTCGGTTCATGCCTCGGACATCTCGGCGGAAATGGTGGACCTGGTACAACGCCGCGCCCTGGACATGGACTGTGAAGCCGTCACGGTTGTGCGCGGTGACGGTGAAGTGCTTGATGCCCCGGCGGATCGCTTCCAAACCGCGCTCTGCTCTCTTGGCCTTATGTATATGCCCGATCCGGTCGCGGCATTAAGCCGTATGCATGGGGCGTTAAAACCAGGCGGCCGGGCCGTAGTCAGCACCTGGGGGGCGCGGCAAAATTGCGCCTGGGCCGAAATGTTTGCAATTGTCGACAGCGTCGTGAAGTCCGAAGTTTGCCCGCTGTTCTTCAATCTGGGCGCCGGCGATAACCTGGCGAACGCCATGACACGGGCCGGATTCACCGGCATCGCGTTGCACCGGGTTCAGGGCGCCTTGAGCTTTGATGACAGGGCGGAAACCTTGGCGGCCATGATCGACGCCGGCGCCGTGGCCCTGGCCGCGAAAAGCTTCGATGCCGCCACCCGGGCCTATGTGGATCAGGCGTTCCTGGAAACCATCGCGGACTACCGGCGCGAAGATGGCGGCTATGACATCCCCAGCGAATATATCATCGCCGCCGGCATAAAGGCCCCCTAACGACCTTCCCGTTGCCAGGCCAGCATGGTCAGGCCGAGAAACAATAGCAGGACGGCCAGGGCCGGCAGGATCGGGGTTTGTTCGACGCCCTCGACGGTATATTCACCGCTGGCGCGCAGGCCCAGCCAGCCACGGCCGCGGCTGGTACGCTCGGGCTTGACCCGGCGGATATCGGGCATGCCGTCCGCCAGCCAAAAGGCGCCGCCGCCGCTTTGCGCTAACAGCGCGCCCATGGGCTTGGCCGAGGCGCGCATGTCGGCGTATTCCAGCGGGTTGATGTCGCCCGCCGCCGCGATGGCCTTCTGCTTGCCGTGGTGCAACCGGTACAGCCCCGGCTCGGCCACCAACAGGGTACCCACTTCCAGGCCCCGGCCATCGTCCTTGAGCGGCACGCTTTTAACCTCGCCCGAGGGCGTGATGACCTCCACCGGCCCGCTAGCCGGCGTCGGGCTGCGCCGTTGTACCAACAGTTGATTGCCGTTGGTGCGCGCACGCAGGTCCTCTTCCTCCAGGTCAGGCTCCTGCATCAGCCAATGGGCGATGCGGCGCAGCAATTCCACCTGCGGCCCGCCGCCCTCGAAACCACGGGTCCACAGCCAGGCATGATCGGACAGCAGTTGCGCCACCCGGCCCTCGCCCACCCGCGCCGTGATTAACAAAGGCATCTGCCCGGCCCCGCGCATGAGGATATCGCCTTTCACCGCCGTCACGTCGATTTGCCGGAACCATCGGCCCCAGGCGGGCCGGCCATCCCGGTCGCCGATGCCGCTGAGGGAGGCGGTGACCGGATGGCGGCGGCCCTTTGCCGTCGGCAGCGGTTGAAAGCCGATCTCCTGCACCACGCCGGTGGGCCGGCTGGGCAATATCTTGCCTAGGGGGGTGCGGGACAGACTGATCGGCAGGGCGAAATCCGGGCCCACGGCGGTCAGCACGGCGCCGCCGCGGCGGACATATTGGGCCACGTTATGCAGATAAATATCCGGTAGCACGCCGCGCCGGCGATAGCGGTCAAAGATGATCAGGTCAAAATCATCCAACTTGTCCTGAAACAATTCCCGGGTCGGGAAAGCAATCAGGGACAATTCGTTGATCGGCGTGCCGTCCTGCTTGTGCGGCGGCCTTAAAATAGTGAAATGCACCAGATCCACGGATGGATCGGATTTCAGAATGTTGCGCCAGGTCCGTTCGCCCGCATGGGGCGCGCCCGAAACCAACAGCACGCGCAGGCGTTCGCGCACGCCGTTGATGATCAGCACGGCGCGGTTGTTCTTCAGGGTCAGTTCATCGGGGCCGGGGCCGATTTCCAGCTCCACCACCGTGGCCCCGCCATGACTGAGGCGGATGGGGAAGCTGCGGGTGACCCCAATAGGCATGCTGCGGACGATGGTGCGGCCGCCGTCACGGCGCAGGCGCAGGCGGGTAAAGCCGGCCTTTTTCTGGCCACCGCGACTGCTGCCACTGCCGTCGTCGCCTGTCTGGCTGTCTTCAACCCGCAGGCTCAGGTTCATTTCCTCGCCGACAATGCCATAGCTGGGCACCTTGACCACCACCAGGCGGCGGTCGCGTTCGCCGCGCTCGCCACTCAACAGCAGATGCACCGGACCGCCCAGATCATCGCCGCCGCCGGATTTGGGAATGTCATGGATCTGGCCATCACTGACGATGATAATGCCGGCCAAGCGGCGCCTGGGCACATCGCGCAGGGCACGGCGGATGGCGCCGAACAGGTGCGTGCCGTCGGGCAGCAGGCTGCCGCCGCCGTCCCGGTTGCTGTCCCGGTCGCTGTCGGGCGTGGACCCGGCGCGGATCACGCGCAACTCCAGGTCCGGACGGCCGGCCAACTTCCGCTCTATGCGTTCCAAGGCCGCTTCGGTGCGGACAATGCGCTGGCCGATACGCTGCGAGATGGATTGGTCAATAACCACCAGCGCCACGTCGGGTATGGGCGTCCGCTGTTCCTGCACCAGGGAGGGATTGGCCAGGGCCAGCAGAGCGGCGGTAATTGCCAGCAACCGCCAGACCGCACCGCCCGAGCGCCGCCAGAAAGCCAGGCCCAGCAACAGCGCCGCGACGATGGCAACGAGGGCCAGCAGCCACCAGGGCAGGCCGGGGTCGAAGGTAATGCGGGCGAATGCTGTCATGGCGCGGTCATTGGCCCAGGCGTTCAAGGATGGCGGGAATATGCACCTGGTCGGATTTGTAGTTTCCGGTCAGGGCATACATCACCAGATTGACGCCGAAGCGCGCCGCCATTTCCCGCTGCCGCGCCCCGCCCGGCGTGGGCAGGATCAACGGTTTATGGGCCCCGTCCATGGCCCAGGCGGCGGCCCAGTCATTGGCGCCGATAATCACCGAGGAGACGCCGTCATTCACGCCCGTGGACCGTTGGGCGACCCAGACCGGGCGGCCCACATAGCGGCCGGGAAACACATGCAGCAGATAAAACGCCTTGGTCAGAACATGACCTTGGGGGATAGGAGCCAGGGGCGGGATGTCCAGGCGCGCGAGCAGACGGCGCAAACGACCGCCACTATCGCCCCCGCTGCCTAGACCAAGGCGGCGGCGCAGGGCCGGCATGGCGTTGCCGCCGTCACGGCTGTCGAACACGATGGTCCCCCCCGTGCGCATGAATTGCGAGACGCGGGCGATGGCCTGCTCGCTCAAGGCTGGCTGTTCGGCGACGATGGGCCAATACAGGATCGGGAACAGCACCAGGGGATCTTCTTCGATGTCGACGGCCATGGGGGCTTCGGGCTCGATAGAGGTACGCAGGCGCAGGGTGTTGGACAACCCGGTCAGGCCGGCCCGGCTCATCTCGTCGACCCGCACGTCGCCGGTCAGCACATAGGCCAGGCGGGTATCCAAGGTCGCCGCCATGGCGAAACGGTCGGCGGGGCTGTACTTTTGGGCCTCGGCCTGGGCCTGGGTCTGGTTCTGGGACTGGGCCGGTCCATCGGGCAGCAGGATGATGCCGGCCAGCAAAAGGCCGGCGGCGCGCATGCCGGGACGCAACAGCCCGCGCAGGGCCAATACAGCCACCAGATCAACCAGGGCCAACAGCACCGCCCCCAGCAGCAGCCATGGTTTCAGGTCCAACTCCCTGGTCTGTTGGTAATTGGTCACCTGGGCCGGTACAGACAACCGCCCCATCGGGTGCAGGGCTTGCCAGTTCTGGCTGATATTCAGGGCCCGGCGGTCATCCTGGCGGCCGTAATAGCCCGGCGGATGCCGCGGCCCGGTTTCGATTTTCTCGATTTTCGAGGCCGCCACGGATTGCGCCCCGGGCGCGGCGGGGCCCAGGCGGCCAAAGCCATCCAGGCTGGCAACGGCCGGCAGCTCGCGGTGCAGGCCCGTTTCGCCATCCTTCGAGACACCGCGGGATATGGCCGTCAGGCGGCGCATCATGTCCACGAACAGGCCCGACAGCGGCAGGTTCGACCAGTCAATATTGGCGGTGATATGAAACAGCACCAGCCAACCCTGTTCCCGCGGCACGGCGGTCACCAGGGGCGTGCCATCGGCCAGACTGGCCCAGGTGTGTTGCGCCAGATCCTGGGATGGCTGGGCCAGAACCTGGCGTCTGATCAAAATTTCGCTGGGCACGGACAGGCCATGAAACGGGCTATGTTTGGGAAATGCCGCCAGGCCCGCCGGCTTGGACCAGGACAACGAGCCGCCAAGCGCCCGGCCGCCCTGACGCAAGGGCGTGGGGATCAGTCCATCGGGACCCTGGGCCAGATGCGGGCCCGCGAAGCGGATCAACATACCGCCCTTCGACAGCCATTGTTCCAGCTCCTGCTGCCGTACTTCGCCAAGACGCCCAATATCCGCCAGTACCAGGACCGCCAGGGGCCGTTGCAACAATTCGCCGATGGTGCCGTGCCGCAATTCGGCGAAGGGCGCCAAGGCCCGCTCCAGATAGTATAAATTCGACAACAGCGGTTGCGAGCGTTCCTCCACCCCGCCGCCCGAGACGAGGCCCACGGGACGGCGCCGCCAACGTTCATCCAGCAATATGCGCGCCGCCGCCGAACCGGCGCCCGCCAGCTCCAGATGCAGGGTACGGTTACGCAGTTCACCGGGCAGGGGAATTTCCACCACGGCCCGGCCGCCATTGATGGCAAATTTGCCGCTGCCCTGACCCAGGACCCGGCCCCGTTCCCCCATGGCCCTGACCGTGACACGGCTGGGTGCACCGCCCTCCGCCCGTAACACCGTCGCCGCCAACCCCTTGCGGGTCAGAACGGGCGGCAACAGCGCCATGGCCCGTTGCGGGCCGGGCTGTTGCAACAGATGCAAGACGCCAAGACCGGCCAGGGCGGCGGCCAGTTCGTCTCGGCCCTGATCGTCTCCCCTGGCATCGATGCCGTCGGCCAACCAATAGATCGTGGCCGGGCCATCCAGGGAGATCCGCCGCGCGGCGGCGGCGGCGGCCTTGCGGTCGGTCGACCATGGCTTCGGCTGCAGGGCGCGCAGCACCGGCCCGGCTTCCGCCGCCTGCAACAAGCCGCTGGATTGGATCGGTTCGCCACTGGCGGGCGGCGCCGTACTCAGGATCAACACCGGGCGCTGGCGCCGCTTGGCCCGTTCCACGATGGTCAGGGCGGCCTGTTGGCGCAACGGCCAGCCAGGTGCCGCGGCCCAGCCGTCGTCAATCACCAGTACGACGGCGCCTTCGCCCGACAGATCGGCGCCGGGATGCAGCAAGGGATGGGCCAGGGCCAAAACCGCCAGGGCCGCCAGCAGGAGGCGCAACAGGGCCAGCCACAAGGGCGTCGCCGCCGGTGTTTCCTCCTCGACCCGCAAACCGAACAGAATGCGAATGGGCGGAAACGACACCCGGCGCGGGCTGGGCGGGGTGATCCGCAACAGCCACCAAATGATCGGCAGGGCGATCAGGCCCAACAACATCCAGGGCGCGATAAAGGCCAGGGGGCCAAGGGCCAACATCAGACCGTGCCCTCGAGACCATCGCTCAGGGCCTGGTACAGGCCAAGCAGGCCGGTTTGCGGCGGCCGGTCAGTGCGGTGGACGGAATATCCCCAACCCGATCGCCGGGCAATATCAAACAGACCTTGCCGGCGGTCGGCCATGCGGCGCAGATAGTCATCGCGCAGGCTTTCCACCCGGCCGACCACCAGGCGCCCTTCGCCTTCCAGGCCCTCGAATTCCGTGCGGCCGCGAAACGGCAAATCCTCTTCCGCCGGGTCAAGAATTTGCAGCAAATGGCCCTTGGCGCCCTGATCGGCAAAGCGTTTGACCATGGCCTCGATCTCGTCCAGGGGCGAGAGGAAGTCGCCGAACAGCGCCATCTGGGCAAAGCGCGGCAGTTGTCCAGGGGCGGGCAGTCCGCCGGTTTCAACCCCGGGCCCTTGGCCATCCCGCAAATAGTGGCCCAGCCGGTTCAACGTCGCCCCGCCGCCCGTGGCATTGCTGTCACGGGCGTATAATCCCACATGCTCGCCACCGCGCAATAACAGCGAGGCCAGTGCCAACAGCAATAGTTCCGCCCGATCGACTTTGCGTTCCACCCCCCTGCCGGAGCGGTAATCCATGGAGGGAGAGCCGTCCCGCCACAGCCAGACGCTTTGGGCCGCTTCCCATTCGGTTTCGCGCACGAAGATTTTTTGACTTTTGGCGGATTGCCGCCAGTCGATGGCGTTGGCGCCGTCGCCGCCCTGATAGCGGCGGTACTGCCAAAAGGTCTCGCCGCCGCCGACCCGGCGGCGGCCGTGCACCCCTTGCGCGATGGTGGCCGCGACCCGTTCGGCGGCGACAAGCAGGGGCGGCAGGCCGGCCGCCAGCTGCTCCGCCGCCGGCCCGGCGGGATGGCCGGCTTTATCCGCGTTGGCCAGAACCATTGCCAACCGGCCCTCCCGCTAACCCAGGGGCTCGCACAGGCGGTCGATCACCCCGCCCAGGGTGATGCCGTCGGCCCGGGCCGCGAACGTCAGGGCCATGCGGTGGCGCAGTACCGGCCGGGCCAGGGCCAGCACGTCGTCGATGGACGGCGACAGACGGCCATCCAGCAGGGCCCGGGCGCGGACCGCCAGCATCAAGGCCTGGCTGGCGCGGGGGCCCGGTCCCCAGGACACCTGTTCGGCGATGCCGTCCAGGGCGCTGTCTTCCGGCCGGCCATTGCGGACCAGGGTCAAAATGGCCTCGACCACGCTTTCACCTACCGGAACATGGCGGATCAGCTGCTGCATGGCCTGCAACTGGGCCCCGTCCATGACCGCGACCACCGACGCCTCGGCGGCGCCCGTGGTGGCCATGAGCATATGCTGTTCGGCCTCGCGATCAGGATAACCCACATCGATCTGCAGGAGGAACCGGTCCAACTGCGCTTCCGGCAATGGATAGGTGCCTTCCTGTTCCAGGGGGTTTTGCGTCGCCAGAACGTGGAACGGCTCGGGCAGGGGATGGGGCTGGCCGGCGATGGTGACGGAATGTTCCTGCATGGCCTGCAACAGGGCCGATTGGGTGCGCGGGCTGGCGCGGTTAATCTCGTCCGCCATCAGCACCTGGCAGAATACCGGGCCGGGGATGAAGCGGAACGACCGCTTGCCGCTGTCCGCCTCTTCCAGCACTTCCGAGCCGAGGATGTCGGCGGGCATCAGATCCGGGGTAAACTGCACCCGCTTGTCGTCCAGCCCCATGACCCGGCCCAGGGTTTCCACCAGGCGGGTCTTGGCCAGGCCGGGCACGCCGATCAGCAGGGCATGGCCGCCCGCCAGCAGGGTGATCAAGGTTTCGTCAATCACCTGTTCCTGACCGAAGATGACCCGGCCGATCATCAGCCGCACCTTGGCGATGGTTTCAACGGCGCCCTCGATCTCGGCGACCATTTTTTTGTCCGTTTCGCTGACGGATGTCATGTTGTCCACTATATTGAAGACTCCCCACGGTTGATCCGCTTCCCAGGGTACCGTTTACTGCTCTCCGGAGCTAGTGTCCGGGTTCAGGAATACGTCGTGTTTAGGATCGTTTCTCAGGGCCTCCGGGTAGGAGGCGTCCCGCCGGCGATGCGGGACATCGTCAAGGGACGCCGACGCCGTCCGGAGGCCCTGGGA
>JAYGEA010000217.1:0-3223 GCA_046582635.1 Alphaproteobacteria bacterium | reverse complement strand
AAGGCAGCGGCGTCGAGGCCCTGACCATTTCCCTGATCAACGCCTATGCCAACGGCGCCCATGAAGAGCAAATCCGCACCATCGCCGAACGTGTCCTGCCGGGCATCCCGGTCTCCATTTCCTCCGAAGTCATACCGGAGATGTATGAGTACGAGCGGGCGGAGACCACCGTGGTGAATTCCTATATCCGCCCCGTGGTCTCCACTTATATCGAGAATTTGGAGGCCGAGCTGGACCGGCGCATGAACGGCGTGCAGCTGCATATCCTACGCTCCGACGGCGGCCTGGCCTCGGCCGATGCGGCCAAGGCGGCGCCGGTCAACCTGTTGATGAGCGGCCCGGCGGGCGGCGTCTCGGGCGCCATCTGGATCGCCAAGCAGGCCGGCTATGAAGACCTGCTGACCTTTGACATGGGCGGCACCTCCACGGACGTTGCCTTGATCGAGGACGGCGTGGCGCGGACCCGGCGGGAAACCCGGGTGGCGGATGTTACCGTGCGCGCCTCCTCCATCGATGTGCGCACGGTGGGCGCGGGCGGCGGCTCCATCGCCTATGTGCCGGAATTGACCAAGGCCTTGCGCGTTGGCCCGCAAAGTGCCGGCGCCGTGCCCGGCCCCGCCGCCTATGGCACGGGCGGCGAGGAACCAACCGTGACCGACGCCAACGTTGTGCTGGGCTATCTGCCCTCGGGCGCCAAGCTGGGCGGCGAGATGCAGCTTGATCATGGCGCCGCCGAGAACGCCATGGACAAGGTGGCCAAGGCCATGGGGCTGGGCATGAAGGAAGCCGCCGAGGGTATCGTCAATATCGTCAACGAGAACATGTTCGGCGCCCTGCGCCTGGTCTCGGTCGAGCAGGGCTATGACCCGCGCGATTTCGCCCTGGTGGGTTTCGGCGGCGCCGGGCCATTGCATGCCAACGCCTTGGGCAAGCTCATGGGCAGCTGGCCGGTGTTGATCCCGCCCGGCCCCGGCGTGCTGTGCGCCTATGGTGACGCCACCACGCGGGTGCGGGACGAAGCCTCGCGTACATTTGTCCGCCGGTTCGAAGAGACCTCGGACAGCGAAGTGCGGGGAATTTTGGAGGAGCTGGCGGAGATCGCCGCCACCTCCCTGGACAATGAAGGCGTCTCCCGCGCCGACCAGACCACCTTGTACCAGATCGACCTGCGCTATGCGGGGCAGGCCATGCAATTGACCGTGGACATGACACCGGATGAATACGGCCGTTCGGGCCTGGTCGAGGCGGGGCGGAAGTTTGACGCCGTCCACGAACAGATGTTTACCTTCGCGCTGGAAACCGGACACGAACTCTATAACCTGCGCGCCCTGGTTCAAGGCCGGGAGAGCGCGGCCAAGGCCCAAATCTTGCAAACGGGAGGCGCCGATGCCTCCGCCGCCGCTTACATGGACACCTCTGTTTTTGTGGAAGGCCGTGATCTACCGGCGAAAATTTACGACCGCGCCAAACTGCTTACCGGCAACCGCATCCCCGGGCCGGCCATTGTCACCGAAATGGATGCTACAACCCTGATCCTGCCCGGCCACGAAGGCGAAGTGGACGCCGTGGGCAATATTTTGATCCGTCCGAAAGGTTAATGTGATGCCAGCCCAAATCATCCAGACCAACAACACGCCCTTCCGCAAGGTCGATCTGGACCCGATCACCCTGGATATTGTCGAGAACGCCTTGCGCAATGCCCGCGACGAGATGGACGCGGTGTTGTTCCGCACCGCCATGAGCCCGGGCATCCGCGAGCAGCATGATGCTTTCCCCATGATCGCCAATCAGGACGGCAAGATGGTGGTGGGGCAGTTCGGCTCCTTCTTCCATGGTTTCAAGGAGGGCTATCACGGCACCATCGAAGAGGGCGATGTCTTCCTGACCAACGATCCCTACAGCTGCAACGGCGCGGTCAGCCATCTGAACGACTGGCTGACCATGATGCCCATCTTCATCGACGGCCGCGTGGTCGCCTGGGGCGCCATGTTCGGGCACATGACCGACATCGGCGGCAAGGTGCCGGGCAGCCTGCCCACCGATGCCGCCCAGCTGTTCGAGGAAGGGGTGCAGATCCCGCCGGTGAAAATCTACCGCAAGGGCGTCCTGAACGACGAAATACTGGAGCTGATCCTGCGCAACTGCCGCCTGCCGGAATGGAACCGCTCCGACTTCAACGCCATCATCGCCGCCCTGCGCATGGCGGAACGCCGGGTGATCGAAAACTGCGAACGATTTGGCGTGGACGAATTCGTCACGGCAATGGACGAGATGCTGGAACGCAACAAGATGGCCATGGGCGCCATCTTGAAACAGGTGATCCCCGAGACGAAACAATATTTCGAGGATTTCATCGACGACGACGGCGTCGGCATGGGCCCCTACAAAATCGCCTGCACCCTGTGGCGCGAGGGCGACAAGGCGATCTTTGATTTCGAGGGCACGGACCCGCAATCGATCTCGTCGGTCAATTTCCTGTTGAACGAAGAGATGTTCAAGATGTTCCTGGGCGCCTTTTTCATCAACCTGTTCGACCCGCAGATCCTCTTCAACGACGGCTTCTATGATCTGGTGGAGGTGCGCATCCCGCGCGGCACAATTTTGAAGCCCATCCGCCCGGCGGCCTTGTCCTGCCGCACCCATCTGCTGGGCCGTATTTTCGATATCATGAGCGGCCTGCTGGGCCAGGGCTCCCCAGACGCATTATGCGCGGCGGGTTTCTCCGACAGCCCGCATTTCATGTATTCCGGCTATGACAAGAACGGCGAATGGTACCAATTGTACCAAATCGGTTTCGGCGGCATTCCCGGCCGGCCCGCGGGCGACGGCGCCGACGGCCATTCCCTGTGGCCGGCGTTTACCAACGTGCCCAACGAATTCCTGGAGGCCTATTTCCCCCTGCGCATCGTGCAGTACGAGACCATCGCGGATAGTGGCGGCCCCGGCCTGCATCGCGGCGGCAACGGCCTGTCCATGGGCTATCAGTTCCTGGAGCCGGGCAATATCTCGATCCACGACGACCGCTGGCTGTCCCACCCCTGGGGCGTCAACGGCGGCCTGCCCGGCGCCCGCAGCACCAAGTTGATGGTCCGCGCCGACGGCACGGAAGAATGGATGGAGTCCAAATGCGACCGCATCCAGGTCAACCCCGGTGATATCCTGTATTTCAACACCTGGGGCGGCGGCGGCTGGGGCGATCCATTGGTGCGCGAGGCGGCCCAGG
>JAYGEA010000062.1:0-10831 GCA_046582635.1 Alphaproteobacteria bacterium | reverse complement strand
TCTGGGCGCGACCATGTTCATGATGGATAACGATACGCCGGGGATCGAGATCGTCCGCGTGCTCAACACCATGGACAGCAACTCACCCGGCGGCCACGCGGAAGTGGCCTATACGGATGTGCGGGTTCCCGCCAAGGATATCCTGGGCGAGGCGGGCAAGGGTTTTCGCTATGCCCAGGTGCGCCTGACGCCGGCGCGCATGACCCATTGCATGCGCTGGCTGGGTGCCGCCGTCCGGGCCCATGACATTGCCGTCGATTACGCCAAGCAGCGCCAGGCCTTCGGCAAGATACTGGGCGAGCACGAGGGTGTTGGCTTCATGCTGGTGGAAAACCAGATGGATCTGCATTTCTGCCGCCTGGCCATATGGCAGGCGTGCTGGCTATTGGACAACGGCGAGCAGGCCCGGGATGAAAGCTCCATGGCCAAGGTCCGCTGTTCCGAGGCCCTGTCGAACGTGGTCGACCGGTCCCTGCAAATTCTGGGCGGCCGTGGCATTACCGACGATACGGTTGTCGAACGCATCTACCGGGATATCCGCGCTTTCCGCATCTACGACGGCCCATCCGAGGTGCACCGCTGGGCCCTGGCCCGCAACATCATGAAACGGAATTGAGATGCTGACCGAGATCGAGGTGCGGGGCGAGGCCTTGCCGATCCGGCAAAGCCTGGTTCGCGAGATGGCCATCGCCTGGACCCGCCTGGCCAGCGCGGGCACCTGGTGGACCGGGGCGGAGCGTCTGGCCATCGCGGCCGAGGCCCGCCATGCCAAGAATTGTAAATTGTGCCAGCGCCGCAAGGATGCCCTTTCGCCCTACACGGTGAATGGCGAACACGATGCCCTGGGGGCGCTGTCCCCAGATGCCGTCGAGGCGATCCACCGGCTGGTTACGGATGCGGGACGGATCACCGAGACATGGCTGCGGTCGTTGGATCTGGATGAAACCAAATATGTGGAGATTATCGGCGTTATCTCCATCCTGACCGGACTGGATATTCTGCATCAGGCCCTGGGTCTGCCCGTGGCTGAATTGCCCGCCGCCCTGCCTGGTGCACCCGTGCGCCACAAGCCTGCTGGGGCCATACGCAATCTGGCCTGGGTGGAAACCTTGGCGCCCGAGGATGTTGGGGCAGGGGACCCGAACCCCTATCCCCTGCACGGCGACAAGAACATCCATCGCGGCATCAGCCTGGTGCCCCAGGAGGTGATTAATTTCTTTGACCTGGATGTCGAATTGTACATGAAGGATGACGAAATTCGGGATTTTGATACGGAATACCGGGCTATTTCCCATGCCCAGATCGAACTGATTGCGGGGCGAACCTCGGCCCTTGCCGGGTGTTTTTACTGAACCACCTCCCATTCAGTTCTGCTCCGTGCGAGCGGCGAACATTCTGGGCAGGACTACGATCTCTACGCGGTGATGTCGGACCAGGGCCTGGTGGACAGTATCGCCAACGGCAAGGTTCTGATGGATCTGGTCGAGGCGGTCTTTGCCGATGCGGGTTTGGCGGAGGCCCGCCAGGCGGTGCGCGACGAACTGGGCGATGCCGCCTTCGTGGATGCCTGCGCCACCATCGCCTCGTTCAGTGCCGTGGTGAAGATCGCCGATGGCGCCGGCATTCCGTTGGAGGACTACAAGGAAGAAGCGAGCCGCGAAATTCGCGACGAGTTATCGATCAATGCCTTCGTGACCTAATAGCCGCTCGTTCGGTCATTGCTGGGCTTGACCCATTGTTGTCCGGATTATTTTCTGGCCTGCGTCATGACAGGGCATTATGGGCAATTCGTCATCGAATGGCCTCGTGGCTCTGGATGCCCGGATCAAGTCCGGGCATGACGGAGCGCAATTGTCATTGCCGGGCTTGACCCGGCAATCCAGGGCAGAAAATGCCGTTGTTGGGTCCCTGGATCCCCGTGTCTCCGCTACGCGCTGCCTGAGGATGATGACATGTGGCAGTGTTCCCCTGGAGCTAAGGCTGAAATGGAAACCGATCACCCGAACAGCGGTGAATGACCGCGTATTCGACGCAGCCCCCGCGCAGGCGGTAATTATCCTCCGATCCAGGCGCCGACGACAGATCGAGAAAGGCCTGGTGACTGGGATACCAGGCGGCCATAATTTCGTCCAAGTCTTGCTCTCCCACCGCCTGTCCGTGCACTCCATGGCGCCACAGGATCCCGGCCCCGACCACGGGCAGATATTTTTCCAATCCGGTAATCTAGTCATGATAAATACCGCCGTCGGGAAATCCCGTGCCTGGTTTGTAGCGGTTCAAGTTCAACATGAGCACGGGGCCGTCGTTACCGCCGTCCGCGATGGCCTGGATGATCGCCGCTTCGTCTTCATTCCGTGTCAGTTTCGCGGGCAGCATGTTTGGCACTCCTTTTTCAGAACTCGAATTGACCACGGCGTTATATCTGGTGGACTATACGCAAAACAAACATCAGCAGGGAAACAGGTACATGGAGTGGTACGAAAAGCGCCGGATCGGTGATCTGGCGGACGCGGCAGCGGCGAAGTTCGGCGCGCGGGAAGGGCTGGTTTTCGAAACCGCGCGTTATAGCTTCACCGAAGTCGCGGCGGAGGTTGATCGCGCCGCCAAGGCATTGATGGCGCAAGGCGTGGAACGGGGCGATCACGTGGCCCTGTGGCTGAACAACAGCGCCGATTGGATTTTCATCAGTTTTGCCCTGGCCAAGGTCGGCGCGGTACAGGTGCCCATCAACACCCGCTTTCGCACCGCCGATCTGGAATATGTGGTGGGCCAATCAGACAGCACCATGTTGATCACCCATGACCAATCCGGTCCCATCGACTATCTGGACATGGTGCGCCAAGTCATCGCTTTGCCAGCAGCAGGAGACAAGGTGGCGGACGATCGCTTTCCCGAACTGCGCCGGGTGATCATTCTGGGCAGCAGCGAATATGACGGCACGGCATCCTGGAAAACCAGCTTGAGCGCCGGCGAGACGATTTCCGATGCCGCCCTGGCGGCCCGCGCCGCCTCGGTCGATCCCGATGATGCATTTCTGATCATGTATACCTCCGGCACCACCGGTTTCCCCAAGGGCGCCATGCATAGCCACAAGTTGATCCGCAACAACGAGGAACGGGCCTATCGCATGGCCTACACGGTCAATGACGTGATCCTGAACTACTTGCCTTTGTTCCACGCCTTCTCCTATTCCGAGGCGGCGGTGATGTCGTTATTGAGCGGCGCCAAGCAGATCGTTACCAAAACCTTCGACGCGGATGAAAGCCTGGATTTGATCGAGGTCGAGGGGGTCAGCATCGTGCATGGCTTCGAAGCGCATATGAAAGGACTGACGGAGGCACAGGAGGCCAAGGCGCGCAATTTATCAACTCTGCGCACGGGCATCTTCGCCGCCGGCATGCACAGCGCCACGCCGGTGATCCGCCGTGGCGCCAAGGCCCTGGCGCCGCTGAAGAACTTGTCGGGCTTCGGCATGACCGAAGTGTGGCTGGGCGTGGCCTTGAACTCCCTGGACGACAGCGAAGCGCGGCGCTGTGAAACCTCCGGCTATCCCGGCATAGGCTATGAAATCCGGATTGTTGATCCCGACACCGGGGCCGAACAGGCGGTGGGCGTGCCCGGCGAACTACTGGTGCGCGGCTATAGCCTGATGTTGGGCTATTACAAAAAGCCCGAGGAGACGGCCGCCAGTTACGATGCCGACGGCTGGTTCCACACCGGTGACACGGCGGAGTGGCTGAATGGCGGCTACATGCGGTTCCTGGGCCGCTACAAGGATATGCTCAAGGTCGGCGGCGAAAATGTTGACCCCATGGAGACCGAGGGTTTCCTGCTGGAACACCCGGCGGTTCACCAAATCGCCATTGTCGGATACCCGGACGAGAAGCTGTCGGAAGTCCCCGTTGCCTTCGTGGAGCGGGCGCCGGGCAGCAATATCGCCGCCCAGGCGGTCATTGATCTGTGCCGGGGCAAATTCGCCTCCTTCAAGATCCCCCGGCATGTGTTTTTCATCGACGAGTTTCCCATGACCGCGTCGGGCAAGATCCGCAAGGTCGATCTGCGCGAACAGGCCCTGCGCCTGCTGGCGGAGTGATTATTCGGCGGCCTGAGAATAATGAGCTTCCTGGCTGGCTTCAATCGGTTCCAGGCCCAGGGCGATGCGTCCGGTGAAAAGATGCTGGCGCCGCTCGGGCAGGGGATGGAATTGCCCGGCGTGCAGGTCGCGCAACAGCCTCTCCAACCCGAACTTGCGGTGGAAACCCCGGCCGCCGCAAATCTCCAGGGCGGCCTCGCCCACCGCCAGCACAGCCTTGGCGGCTATGGTTTTGCGCACGAAGATCCCATCGATAAAGGCATTGCTGGTCTCGAACCGCCATTCATCGACGGCCAATTGCGCTGTCGTCAAATGATTGGTGAGCTGCCCCAGGGCAATCTGCACCAGCGGATCGTGCGCTTTCTGCTCCGCCTGCCCCTTGGCCAGCGCGAAGACAGCCTTGGCAATGCCAAGGTAGGCCGATATGACCAACGGCATGGCCACGCCCAGCACGACATTGTAGGCGGGATGATAGATCCCTCGCGGCCGGCGCAGGGCAACCGCTTCCTCCGGCACGAAGACCCGCTCCATGATGATGCTTTCCGAGCCGCTGGCCCGCATCCCCATGGCGTCCCAATCACCGGCCAGGGAAACCCCGTCGGCGGCCAAGGGCACGGGGAAATGCAGCACCTGCCAGCCGGCCTCCGGGTCCTCATAGGGCGCCGTTGTGATCGCCACGTTGCCGATGGGCGAACCGGATGAAAACGCCTTGCGCGCGGTGACCAGATAACCACCCTTCGTGCGCTCCATTTGATCGGAGGACTCCATCCAATCGTTGGCCCCGGTGCTGACCAGGATGAGTTCGCCCCCCACCACTTTTTCCAACAGCGCCTGGCCGGAATTGCCCCGGGAATGATTGTCGATGGGTGCCGCCACCAGATGCTGATGCATGGACAGGGTCAATGCAGTCGAGCCGCAATAGCCCGCCAGGGCCCGGATAAAGCCACACATCTCTCCATAGCCCACGCCGCCGCCGCCCAATGCCGTAGGCACCATGGCCGAGAACAACTTGCGCTCCCGCAAGACGGCATAATTGTCGGTCACGAAGGCGGCATTGATATCCCGTTCCCCTGCGCCTTCGGCGAAGTCGGGTCCAATTTCGTGCGCCAAGGCTTGCAGGTCGGATTGCTGGGTCATGGTGGCCTCCTGGTCAATGTACGTTGCTGTATGGTGAACTTAGTGAGATCATGAATCCAAACAACTGCAGTATGTGAAGTTGCCTTGCGGGCCGGGCCATCTTAACCTTGCGTCCATGAAACCGAAAAAGGGCTACGGCCAATTCTGCCCGATCTCGCGCGCGGCGGAGATCCTGGCGGAACGTTGGACACCTTTGGTGATCCGCGAATTACTTTGCGGCAGCGTCCGCTTCAACGAATTGCAGCGGGGCGTGCCGAAAATGTCGTCGTCGCTGCTATCGCGCCGGCTAAAGGAATTGGAATATGCCGGCATCATCGACCGGCGTCTCCGGGTCAATGGCGGTAGGGGATATGAATATCACCTGACCGAGGCGGGCAAGGAGCTGATGCCGGTCATCATGGGCATGGGCGAATGGGCCCAGCGATGGAGCCGGGATGATTTGACCGCGCCGGAAAATCTGGATTCCGAAATGTTGATGTGGGATGTGCGCCGCGCGGTCCTGGCGGATCAATTTCCCGATGACCGGCGCACGGTGGTGCATTTTGATTTCACCGACGCGCCCAGCGCCGTGCGCCGTTTCTGGCTGGTGTTTGATCAAGGCACGGCGGATCTGTGCGCCAAGGATCCGGGCTTTGATGTCGATCTCTATGTTTATGCCAAGGTCCGCAGTCTCGTTGAAATCTGGTTGGGTCACGTGCCAATTGCCAAATCCCGAAAAGCAGGCGATTTGCGCCTGGAAGGCTCCCGCGCACAGATCAGCAAGTTTTCCAGTTGGTTCTGCCTCAGCATAATGGCACCCGCTGGACAGGAGAGGCCCGGCAAGGCCCCCGGTCGCAGAATTGACGCACATCATTGATTGATTATCTAACATTTGTTAGATAATTCCCCGACCCTTTTTCATGACCCATGAACGGCCCACTCACGCATGTCCGAACCACAAGAATTTGACGTCATTATCATCGGCGCCGGCATGTCCGGCATGTATCAGCTGCATCTGCTGCGCAAACTCGGCTATTCCGTCCGGGTGTTCGAGGCGGGGACGGGGGTGGGCGGCACCTGGTATTGGAACCGCTATCCCGGCGCCCGCTTTGATTCCGAGAGCTATAGCTACGGCTATTCGTTTTCCGAGGAGGTTCTGGCGGAATGGGATTGGAGCGAACATTTCGCCGCCCAGCCTGAAACCCTGCGGTATCTGAATTTCGTCGCCAATAAATTCGATCTGCGCACGGATATCCAATTTTCGGCCAGGGTCGGGGCCGCGATCTTCGACGAGGCGCGGGATTGTTGGGATGTCACCCTGGAAGACGGCGGCCGGGCGCGGTCCAGATTTCTGATCACCGCGGTGGGGCCGTTATCGACCCCGGTCATGCCCAACATCGAGGGCATTGATGAATTTAAGGGCGAATCTTTTCACACCGGTCAATGGCCCCACGACCCCGTCTCGTTCGCGGGTAAGCGGGTGGCCGTCATCGGCACCGGGGCCACCGGCGTGCAAACCATTCAGGAAGTGGCCAAGACCGTCGGGCATTTGACGGTCTTTCAACGCAATCCGAATTATTGCGCGCCCCTGCACAACAGCCCCATCGATGACGAGACCCAGGCCAGGATCAAGGCCAGCTATGACGAGATTTTCGCCCAGTGCAACAGCACCCATAGCGGCTTTCTCCATGATGCCGATCTGCGCTTTGCCTTGGAGGTTTCCGACGAGGAGCGCGAGGCGTTCTATGAACAGCGCTACGGCGAACCGGGCTTTGGCATCTGGATGGGCAATTTCCGCGATATCTTCGTGGATCAGGGCGCCAACGACACCATCAGTGAATTCGTCCGCAAGAAAATCCGCCAACGGGTCAAGAACCAGGAGGTGGCGGAAAAACTGATCCCCCGCAACCACGGCTTCGGTACCCGCCGCGTGCCCCTGGAGACGGGGTATTATGAGGTCTACAACCAGGACAACGTCGTCCTGGTGGATATCAAGGACACCCCCATCGATAAAATCACGGCGACGGGTTTGCGATGCGGCGGTGTCGAGCATGATTTCGATATCATCATCTACGCGACCGGGTTTGACGCGGTCACGGGCGGTTTCGACAAGATCGATATTCGCGGCGTGGGCGGCCGGCGCCTCAGGGATAAATGGGCGGCAGGCCCGCGCACCTACCTTGGCCTGCAAATCGAAGGCTTCCCCAACATGCTAACCCTGGTCGGGCCCCACAACGCGGCGACATTCTGCAATATTCCCCGCTGTATCGAACAGAATGTGGAATGGGTGGCGGAGCTGTTCGCCTATATCAAGAAACATGACATCAAGCGCATCGTTCCAACCCTGGCGGCCGAAGACGAATGGACCGAGCATGTCTACGATGTCGGCTCCAAGTTGTTGTTCACCAAGGTGGATAGCTGGTTCACCGGCATCAACCGCAATATCGAGGGCAAGTCCAAGCGTACCTTTTTGCTCTATGCGGGCGGCGCCCCGGCGTACCGGGATAAATGCGACGAGGTGGCGGCCAACGGATATCAGGGTTTCGTGCTGCAATAGGGCGCCGGGCGCTGTATGTTGGCTGATAGCCCATAAGAAAATGGAATTTGCGGAGGAACATGCATAATGGCGAAGACACCGATTTCGGCCGACTCACACATTACCGAGCCACCCAATTGTTATATTGACCATATCGATCCCAGCTTTCGTGATCGTGCGCCGCATTTGATCAACGATGAAAAATACGGTGACGTCTATGTCATCGAAGGCATGGAAAAGACCATTCCAATTGGATTGGTGGCCGCGGCTGGCAAGGATCCCCGCACCCTGCGCATGAGCGGCGGCAAATTCGATGAATTGCACCGCAGCGGCTGGGATGGGACGCTGCGCGCGGCGGACCAGGATCTCGATGGCGTCTGTGCTGAAATCATCTATCCCTCGGTCGGCATGGTGTTGTGCAATCACCCCGATTTTGAATACAAGCAGGCCTGCATGACGGCCTATAACCGCTGGCTGCAGACCTATTGCGAGGCTGAACCCGACCGCCTGTTTGGCATGGCGCAATTGGCCATGGCCTCGGTCGAGGGGGGCATCAAGGAGTTGCGCCAGGCCAAGGAGATGGGCTTTCGCGGTGTCATGATGCCCGGCAATCCCCAGCATGCCGACTATGACCACACCGATTACGACCCGTTCTACCAGGCGGCGGTAGATTTAGGCCTGCCCCTGTCGTTTCATATTCTGACCTCCAACACCGACAAGATCGGCGCCATGCGCGGGCCGCGCATCAACGGCTTTTCGACCATCATCCGGGGTTGTCAGGACATTATCGGCATGTTCATTTTCGGCGGCGTCTTCCAGCGCCATCCCGATCTGAAACTGGTCTGCGTCGAGGCTGATGCGGGCTGGGCGCCCCATTACATGTACCGCATGGATCATGCCTACAATCATCACCGTTTTTGGATGAAATGCGACGAGATGGAGCGGTTGCCCAGCGAATACTTCAAGGAAAATGTCTACATGACATTCCAGGATGATTGGATCGCTTTCAAGTTCAAGGATGAATGCAATATTCGCCGCCTGATGTGGGCCAATGATTTTCCGCATTCGGACGCCACATGGCCGCGCAGTCAGGAACTGCTGGCGGAACATACCGCGCATATGACCCAGCAGGAGAAAGATTGGGTCCTGCACGAAAACGTGTCCGAATTATACGGCCTGAACGTGGCCTAGCCGCCTTTCCGTCATCCCCGGGCATGGACCCGGGGATCCAGGGCCGCAATCGCTGAATTTGCCGCTCTGGATTGCCCGGTCAAGCCCGGCAACGACTTTAAAAACAACCCTTTGAGGGAAAACAAGATGTATGATCTGAAAATCACCAATGGCTCGATTATTGACGGCACCGGCGCGCCGGCTGTATCGGGCGATCTGGGCATCAAGGACGGCAAGGTTGTTGCCCTGGGCGATGCGCCCGATGCGGCCAGCCGGGAAATTAATGCCGACGGCCAGGTGGTTTGCCCCGGCTTCGTGGATATCCATACCCACTATGATGCGCAAATCCTGTGGGACCGCAATCTGACCATCTCACCCTGGCACGGCGTGACCACGGCGGTGGTGGGCAATTGTGGTTTCGGCGTAGCGCCGACTAAGGCGGAACATCGCGAGATGATCATGCGCACCCTGGAAAAGGTGGAAGGCATGAGCGTCGCCGCCCTGAACGCGGGACTGGGCGAGGATTGGCCGTTTGAAACTTTTCGCGAATACCTCGATGCCATCGATACCGTGGGCCCGGCCATCAATGTGGGCGTCCTGTACGGCCATACGCCCCTGCGCACCTACGTCATGGGCGAAGACGCGACGGAGCGAGTGGCAACGGATGACGAAGTGGCCCAGATGTGCGCCCTGCTGTCCGATGGCATCAAGGCCGGGGCCCTGGGTTTCGGCACCTCGAAAGCCTCCACCCACGTGGGATATGAAGGCCGCCCCGTCCCAAGCCGGGCTGCGGGCATGGATGAAATCCATGCTCTATGTGATGTATTGGGCAGTTTGAACAAAGGCGTGATCCAGGCCACTGTCGGCCGGGAATTATTCTTGGACGAATTCGAACAAATTGCCATCCGCACCGGACGCCCGATCACCTGGACGGCGCTGCTGGCCGGCTTGTCCCTGGGCAAGGGCGGGCACGAGGAACAATTGGTCCAATCCCGGGAGTTGGCGGCGCGGGGCTTGAAAATAAGCCCGCAAGTTACGCCGCGGCCCCTGAATTTCGAATATCAGTTCAGGGAGCCGTTTGTTTTTGAAGCCATATCCATGTTCAAACCGGTCTCGGCCGCCGATTTTGACGGCAAGTGCCGCATCTACCAGGATCCGGAATTCCGCACCGCCTTCAAGGAACGCATGAAGAGCATCCAGCCGGCATTCCAAAGCTCCTTCGCCAAGACGGTGGTCTCGCAATTTGATCCCGATCCCGGACTATGCGAGCGGCTGCTGGTGGACATCGCCGCAGAACGGGGCGTGGACCCCATCGACCTGGCCCTGGATCTGTCTTTGGACACCAATCTCGAAGCGCGCTTTCGCATGCCCGTGGCCAACCATGACGAGGACGAGGTGGAACCGCTGTTGAAGAGCGATTTCACCGTGCTGGGATTGTCGGATGCCGGCGCGCACGCATCGCAACTATGCGATGCCTGTCAGCCCACGCATTTCCTCAAACGCTGGGTGCGTGAAAAAGCGGTGTTCAGCCTGGAAGAAGCGATCCGCATGCTGACCACGCGCACGGCGGAAGTCATGGGCATCACGGACCGGGGCCGCCTTGGTGTTGGCATGCCGGCCGATGTGGTGGTGTTTGATCCCGCCACGGTCAGCGACGGCCCGTTGCGGCGGGTCCACGACCTTCCCGCCGGCGCCGATCGTCTGATCAGCGAGGCCACGGGCATCGCAAACGTCATCGTCAACGGCACGGTCATTCGCGATCACGGCGAGGATGCCGTCCAAGCCGACGGTACCCTGCCGGGCCGGTTGCTGCGTGGTGGCGCGGCTGCCTAGATCAAACGGTTAGCGCATTTTCAACTTTCGTTGAAGCACCAGGCCACCCGCTCCCCCGGCCCAACCACCCATAGGGTACCATT
>JAYGEA010000339.1:0-5965 GCA_046582635.1 Alphaproteobacteria bacterium | reverse complement strand
GGCTCCTGCCACGGTCTGGCCCTGCGCATACCCGCCGCGCAGGTGGAGGCCGAAACCCGTATCGTCTGGCGCCGGGAAATGATCGCCGGGGGCTATTGCCCGACCTGGGTCCGGGCCCAATGCGGTGACCGCACGGTCCGTGCCATTACGTTCGTGGCCAACCCGCTTTACCGCCGCTATGACGGGTAGGTACCGCTCAAAGACACTGTCCGTGCCATCGCCACGGCGGCGGGCCGTCTGGGCCGTTGCCGTGATTACCTGCACAATCTGGTCATGCATCTTGACGATCTGGGCATTACCGATGGCCAAATACATAGGTTGTATAAAATGGTTGAAGCGCACGCTGAATAGCCGAGACGTGCTCTAATCCAAATGCCCGGTCTTGACGTAAAGCGTGCAGCCCTCGTCGCTGAACGGGGCGTGCCGGCTGCCCTCGGGCAGGCGGAACCAGGTGCCCGTGGGGTAGTGGCCGTCTTCGTCGGCAATGCTGCCGGCCATGACAAAAACCTCCTCGCCACCGGGATGATCGTGGGATGGGTAGCGGGCGCCGGGTTGCCAGCAGGATAGTCTGATCCGCTCGTTGCCAAAGTGGTGCAGGTCACAGGTGGAGAGGCCGTCCGCCGCGCCGGGGCGCCAGGCGTCGGATTCCTTGGTGTCGATGCGCACGAAATCCTGATCCGCCGCCTCCATCTGCCACAGCTTGACCAGAATGATGCAGCCGCCCTTGGTAAAAGGTTTATGGGACGAGCCCACCGGGTTGCGCACATACATGCCCGGTCCATAGTCGCCATGCTGATCCGAGAATGTACCCTCCAGGACCAGGAATTCCTCTCCGCCCGTATAGGAGTGGGCGGGGAAATAGCTGTGGGGTTCATAGCTTACCAGCGAGGTGGCGCGGCCGCTTTCGGCTGCCTCCCGGTCCAGCATGCGCCTGCGCACGCCCTTGGCGGGGCTATCGACCCGATCCAGGGCCTGTGTGTCGATCACCACGCGCTGGCTGAAGTCCATGTTGATGCGCATTCCCGTGCCTCCGTGGTTTGTTTATCCGGTGGTAGGTAGATAGTCTTCATCAGTTTTCAAGATGCCCCAATTACCAACTCGGCCACCAACGCGTTCACGAACCCGCTCACGAAACCGCGACACGTTCGGCGGCCATGCGACGCAATTCGGCTCGTTGGATTTTGGTGCCGTTGGCGCTTTCCGTGGTGGGGAAGGCATCCAGGGCGAAAATGCGCAGGGGCGCCTTGAAACGCGCCAGGCCGTCCAGGCAATGTTGGCGCAGATCATCCTCGTCAAAATCTTGCTCCGGCGCGGTGATGACAAAGCCCACGGCGCGCACGCTGCCGTCGGCGGTTTTGACGCCGACCACTTGGGCGTCGGCAACGCTGTGATGTTCGATCAGATGGTTTTCAATCTCCGCCGGGCTGACCAGAAAACCGCCCAGGCGCAGGACGTCGCCCATGCGCTGGAGATAGAGGAAACGGCCATCCTCGGTCAATTGCCCCAGGTCGCCGGAGCGCAGGAAGCCGTCTTCGGTGAACTCCTCCGCCGTGGCCTCCGGGTTCAGGTAGTATTCCTTCATCAGGGAGGGGCCCTTCAGCTCCAGCTCGCCCGGGATCCCTGGGCCCAGCAATTCGCCGCTATCGGGGTCCCGCACCCGGACCTGGGATAGATCGCTGATCGGCCGGCCGCCGCCGGCGATGCGCTCGGCCAGGGGCAAGTCCATGGGTTGCACGGCGAACAGGGCCTGGACCTCGCTCATGCCGTACAGGCCAACCATGTGAATGCCCCGCGCCTCGGCCCGGGCCGCCAGTTCGGCGTAATTGGTGGCAAAGGCGGCGGTGCCCACGAAACGCAGGTTGGGCAGGGGTTTGTCCAGGTCGCTGTGGTCCAGGATCGATTGGATCATATCGTCGGTGGCGTTGAAATTGACCACGTTGTGGCGGGCCGACAGCTCTACGGTCTGCTGGGGATCGAATGATGCGGTCAGCACCGTCGGCTGGCCGGAGGCCAAACCGGCCATGATCTGGGTGAAACCGAAGACGCCGCACAACGGCATCATCTGCAACAGGGCGCCGTCGGAGGCGGCGTAGCCGAAACCCTCCGCCACCAGCCGGGCATGACGCGAGATGCTGCCCTGGGAGTGAAAAACGAATTTCGGCGCCTTGGTGGTGCCCGACGTGGTGAAGATGTTGCAGCCCTGCTCCGGCGTGGCGTGATCGTCGCCATAAGCCGCGCACTGGATCGCCTCGTTGTAGTCCAGGCGGTCACAATGGCTGACGGGGCCGGGAAGATCCTCCACCCGGCTGCCCTCGTCATAAAGCACAAGGCTTCTCAGGCCGGCCAGGGCGTCCCCATCGGCGGCCGCCAGCAGGCCCAGAAAGTCAATCTCGCGAAAGCCGGGCCACATCACCAGGACCTCCGCCCCGGAGCGGCGGATGATGTCGGAGACTTCAACCGAACGAAACCGGGTGTTGACCGCCACGGCGATGGCGCCCAGACGGCAACAGCCCAGGCACAGCGCCACATAGGCCGGACAGTTGGGCAGCCACAAGGCCACCCTGTCGCCCTCGCCGATGCCAAGGTTGTGCAAAAGGGTGGCAGCGCGGCGGCCCATGTCATCAACTTGGGCGAAGGTGATGGGTAGGTCGTGATAAATGATCGCGGTCTTATTGCCGCGATTGTCGGCCAAATCCGCCAAAAGGGCGGTGACGGTATCCATGGGTCTGTCTGCTCCGAACTAATTTTTACACAATGATTTTCGTGCTGCGATTTTCGTACTGCGATTTCCTGCCATGAAATTCGTGCTGCTAAATTTCACCCTTTACCTTGCGGATCAAGGTCTTCAGATCCATGGGCACGATGGTGGTATGGCTAATGCGCTGATCGATCTCCTCGCTGGTCAGGCGCCAGCTATCGCCTTCGATATCAGCAACGAAAATTTGCACGAATTTACGGTAGTTGCCCAGGGCCGTTTGGGCATCGGCATGGTCGGCCAGAATGGCCAGGGCAAGCTGGCTGGGGCCGCTGCCTTCATAGCCCCATTCATAGCCGCTGGCATGGAAATCGCGCAGGTCCAGACGGGCATCAAGGGGCTGCCCGTTGACCCGAACCGTCACCTTTTCGCCAGCTCTTTGGCCCTCATAAACTTTCATGGCGCCATTATAGCGCGGAATGTTCAGTCAGGCACTTCGATCTGGCCTTCCATGTAGAAGGCGCAATTGCCCTGCAGGATGACCCGGTCGCCCACCACGCGGCAGCCCACATCGCCGCCGCGGGCTGAAATCTGCCGCGCCACCAGGTCGTCCTTGCCCAGACGTTCGGCCCAATAGGGCGCCAAGGTGCAATGGGCCGAACCCGTGACCGGGTCTTCGTCAATACCGGACATGGGTGCAAAAAAGCGGGAGACGAAATCCACATGCCTGCCCGGCGCCGTGACGATGACATTGGCGCCAAGGGTGGAGAAATTTGGTGTCAGGCCGGCCACCTGATCCTCGGTCTCATAGATGAAGAATAAATAGGGCGCGCCGTGCACGTCCCGGATCCGCCTGCAGGTTTGCGGCGCCAGACCCATGGCGGCAATGAGCTCGGGCGCCGCTTCAATCTCCTCGCCCGGTGGCATGGCCGGGAAATCCATGGTCAGGCCCTTGCCGTTGCGCCGTACCAGCAGGGTGCCCGAGCGGGTTTCGAACGCCACCTCGCGGCCCAGCAGCATCAGGTGATTGAGGATCACATGCCCCGTGGCCAGGGTGGCATGGCCGCACAGGTCGACTTCCACGGCCGGGGTGAACCAACGCAAACGAAAGCCCGCGCCCTCGGCCACATAGAAGGCTGTCTCGGACAGATTATTTTCGGCGGCGATGGCTTGCAGGACGTCGTCGTCCAGCCAGGATTCCAGGGGACAAATGGCGGCCGGGTTGCCGGCAAACGGCGTCTCGGTGAAGGCATCAATCTGATAAATTGGTATCCGCACAATCGTTCTCCTATAGGATCAATTTTCCATATTGTATCGAATTTCATTTATGATTGACGCGATTTAGGGTGTCAATTAGGATATTTTCACCATGACAATATACCAACCAGACATTTCCCGTCGTACCGGGCCCAAGTATCGCGCCATTGCCCAAGCCATTGGCGAGGATATCGCCAGTGGTAAATTGGGCCCCGGCATGCGCCTGCCCACCCACCGGGACCTGGCCTGGCGCCTCGGCGTTACCGTGGGCACGGTCAGCCGGGCCTATGGCGAGGCGGCGCGGTTGCAGCTGGTCGGCGGCGAAGTGGGGCGGGGCACCTATGTGCTGGACCCGGCCCGGGCGGACGTCCCCAGTCTGGCGCCGCCGGCAAGTCATCTGATCGAAATGACCCAGAACAGCCCGCCCCTGGGTCCCCATGGCGCCGCCCTGTCCGACAGCCTGCGGACCTTGGCCGATTTGCCAAATACCAATGCCTTGCTGGGCTACAACACTGAAGTCGGGCCGGAAGTGCATCGCCGGGCCGGCGCCGCCTGGCTGACCCGGCCCGGTTGGGCTGTGGCGGCCGACGACATCATCATCATGGGCGGGGCGCAATTAGCCTTGCTGTCGGCCATGATGTCCTTCACCCGGGCCGATGACCCGGTGTTGTTGGAGCAATTGACCTACAGCCAGCTGATCGATGAAGTGAACTTCGCCCAACGCCACGCCGTCTCCGTCACCCTGGACGGGGAGGGGCTGGAGCCCGCCGCCCTGGATGCGGCCTGCCGTGCCAGCGGGGCGAAATTGCTGTTCGTGATGCCCACTTTGCAAAATCCCACCAATGCCGTGATGTCCCAGGATCGGCGGCGGGGGATTGTTGAAGTGGCCCGGCGCCATGATCTGCTTATTGTGGAGGATGATGTCTATGGCTACCTGATCGCCGAACGCCCGCTTCCCATCGCGGCCCTGGCGCCCGAGCGGACGATCTATGTCACCTCCGCCTCGAAATGCCTGGCGCCGGGCTTGCGCGTGGCCTGGGTGGCCGCACCTCCGAACCTGCGGCCCCGTCTGGCCGAGGCCGCCCGCATCACAACGGTAACCCAGCCGGCGGTGATGGGCGCCATCGCCTCGCAATGGATCCTGGAGGGTCGGGCCGAAATCCTGCTGCAATGGCAGCGCCGGGAAATCGCCGCCCGTTTCAAGATCGCCAGGGCGGCCTTGGACGGGCTGGACTGGCGCGGCCACCCATCGGCCTTTCACGTCATGCTGCATTTGCCGCCGCCCTGGACCGGCGATGGCTTCGCCGCCGCCGCCCGTCAGGCCGGCATCACCATCCAGCCCATCTCGGCTTTCGATGCGGGCGCCGATTATGCCGGTCAGGCGGTACGCATCACCCTCACCCAAGTGGCCGATCACGACATCCTGGCCCAGGCCCTATCGACCCTGCGCCAGATCCTGGAACGGGGCCCCAACCGGCCCCGGGCGGTCATTTAGACGCGACACGCTCTAACGCCAGAATACTATTCGACGATGATACGGGCGCTTCTGACGCCGTTTTGCAAAACCTGCCGCAGGGCCTTGTCGGCGGCCTCAACCGAGTACAGGGGGCCGAGGCGGACGCGGAACATCTCCTGGCCCTTGACGAAGACGTTGGTAATGGTGCTGGGCCCGATGTAGGCCAGCTGGGCGCGCAGGCGGTTGGCGTTCCGGGCCAGGGAAAAGGAGCCCGCCTGGATAAAAATGCTCGACGGACCCACCGGCTTTTGCACCACCTTGCCGGCAATTGGTTTGACCGCCCTGATCGGGCCCGCATTGGCGACTTGTACGGGCACGGCGCCTTGCTTGGATGGCGCGGCGGCCGCTTTCACGCCCGGCGGCGGGGCCAGGGTCTGCGCCGTGACATCGCCGCGGGGCAGGGCGGGCAGGGCATTCTGCTGCTCGAGCGGCGTCGCCACCCGCTTGGCCACGACCTTGCCGGGCCGGATGCTGATCATGGTCACCCGGACCTTCGC
>JAYGEA010000122.1:0-10463 GCA_046582635.1 Alphaproteobacteria bacterium | reverse complement strand
GGTCTATTGCCGGCATCATCGGGTCGAGGAAATCCTCGAAATTCCCGATGTCGCCGAACGGGTTCGTTTCTATTGGACGCAAGAAGAAGCGTTCGAAGAGCAATTGCGCCGGCGTTCGCGGGTTTGCGGCAACCTCATCCTCATTGACTTTCGGCAAGAAGCGGCGATCCATGCCGGCAACCGATTCACGGTCTATGCGCTGTACAGGCGGTGCAATATCTCGCTCACCGTGACCGTCAATGGCGCGATGACTACGCTGGCGGTCGGCAAGTTGATACTCGACCGCTCGTCGAATACCGATATCGGCGCGCTAATGCTTGAATATGGCGGTGGCGGGCATGTCGCTGCGGGCGGGTGCCGCGTTCCCAATGGCGATGCCGACCGCGTATTGGAAGCCCTGGCCGCGCGCATCAACACCGACGGTTAATACATAGCGTAATTCCGGTTGGTCACCCTCCCGAGCCTAGAATACGAGGTCGCAAGAAAACGCCTCAATAGGCTTAACGAAGGAGAGTGACCATGAGCGAGTATGTTGGATTTGACGTGTCGGAGGAAGAGACGAGTTTCTGCGTGAAGGATGTTTCGGGAAAGATATTGGCGCGCGGCAAGGTGGCCACTGATCCGGTCGCGCTGTTCGAGGTGTTGCGGGCGCATTGCGTTTGCCCGGAGCGTATCGTGTTGGAGACGGGAACGCTGTCGGGCTGGCTGTCTCGGGAGCTTGGCAAGTTGGGGATCGCGGTTGAGGTGATCGACGCGCGCCAGGCGCACCCGGTTATGAAGTTGCAGCACAACAAGACGGACGCGAACGACGCGGCTTTGCTGGCGGAGATCGCGCGCACGGGGTTTTGCCGGCCGGTTTGTGTGAAGAGCGAGGCGGCGCAGGCGGATCGGATATTGCTCAAGGCGCGGGCTCATCTGGTGGGCCAGCGGCGGGCGACGCAGAACACGATCCGGGGCTTGCTGGGGTCGTTGGGGATCCGCTTTGCCAAGGGTTCGGGCAAGCTGGCCGGGCTGGTCCGCGAGGCGTTGGAAGGCCGAGATGAGTTGCGGGCGACGATCGATCCGCTGCTGCGCGCGGCGGCGGCGCTGGAGCGCGAGATTGCGCGGCTCGACAAGGCGGTCTCGGGGCGGGCCAAGGACGATCCGGCGGTTCGTCTTTTGATGACCGTGCCCGGGATCGGGCCGGTGACGGCCCTGGCTTTCGCGGCGACCATCGGCGACGCGGAACGGTTCGCCAAGTCGCGCACGGTGGGCGCCTATATCGGGTTGACGTCGCGGCGCTGGCAATCGGGCGAGATGGACTATTCGGGGCGCATCTCCAAGTACGGCGACGCGATGCTGCGCGCCCTGCTCTACGAGGCCGCCAACAGCCTGTTGAGGGTGGTGCGCAAGGCCCATCCGCTGAAGGACTGGGCGCGCCGGATCAGGAAGCGGACCAGTCACAAGAAGGCCTGCGTGGCGTTGGCGCGCAAGCTGGCGGTGATCCTGCATCGCATGATGATCACCGGCGAGCCTTTCCGCTGGCCGCAAAAGGAGGCCGCCGCGTAAACCAGCATGAATGAACACACCGGTTCCGCGTAAGCGGAGGACCTGTCTCCAGCCGGGACGGTGGCCGAGGCGATCCCGCCAACTTGGTTGCAAGGCGGACAAGACAATCATGACGTCCGCGATTGCGTCTAATACCTTGGGAGGCCAAAGCTGTAGGGCACTATCGTGAAGCATCCGGCCAGCCGCCGGAAACGACTTCGTAGACAACCGTGCTTCCGGCAAAGGACAACAAAAGTGGTTCCGGAGAGCTTGACTTGAAGGACGGAATTAGACAACCAAGTGACAGTGATAAAACTATTCAACGTCGTAATCGACCCGGAAAAATTCCGGTTAGCCAAGCGGCCAGTATTGGCCCCAGAAATCGCCGCCGCCATCGACCGTCAACACCGTGCCCGTAATGAAATCCCCCGTCGGCCCGGCCAGATAGACGGCGGCCTGGGCGATATCCTGCACGCTTCCCGGCCGGCGCACCAGGTTGTGGGTGAAGCTGGGCTTGGCGGAGGCGGGATAGTGGGTCAGGCCGGGCGAGGCGATGACGCCGATGGCGATGGAATTCAAACGAATATCATAAGGCGCCCATTCCACGGCCAGACCCTTGGCCAGATGCATGGTGCCGGCTCGGGCCGCCATGACGTGCGGAATGGCGCTGTTCAGCATGCTTAAAACCACCGCCATGTTGATGATGCAGCCCGGCCGTTCATTCTGCCGCCACAATCGCGCCGCCGCCTGCATCATGAACCACGAACCGTTTAAATTAGTATCCGCCACCGTGCGCCAGCCGTTGGGCGTAATATCCATGGCCGGGGCGGCGAACTGCCCGCCGGCGTTGTTGATCAATACATCCAGGCGTCCGTATCGGTCCCAAACCTCGGCCATCAGATCGGTGACCTGATCGGCGTCCCGGATGGTCATGGCCTTGGTAAAGCAGGGCACATGGATGGAGGCCATGGCCGCCTCGAACGCGGCCATTTTGCTTTCGTCCCGGCTACAGGAAACAATGGTGGCGCCCAGGCGCCCGAACAGCACCGCCGTGGCCATGCCGATGCCCCCCGCCCCGCCGGAGACCAAAACCACCTGGCCCTTGAACAGATCATCACGATAAACCGTCGGCAGCGCCGCCAGCTCCTCTGCCGTGAGGGCATCATAAACATCGTCGCTCATGGGGCAGCGGGTCCCGGCCGGTAGTCATCGGGGAAATATTCCTTCACGAATTCGCTGTCCTGTTTGTAGGTGTAGCAGGTGTTGATCATGCCTTCGCCCAAGCTGCGGGGCCGCGCCTCCGCGGCCTCCCGCGCGGCGCCGGCGGGGGCCCGCTCGGTCCACATGGCCTGCATGGCGGTGGTGGCCATTTGCGCCAGCATCTCGACGAGATGGGTGCAGCCGCGGCCATGTCCCACCCGTTGGCGCACATGTCGGTTCCAGCCCGGACCGATTTTCAGGCCCGCCAGGGCGGTGAAATTGGGCGCCACCAAATGGCAGATGCCATGGGCGCCCACATCCAGTTTGGCCTCGGCCGATTGCACCACCATGGCCTTGTCCACGGTCAGGCGCAGCCACAAATCATGCACCGGCTTGCCGGCGGCCCGGTGGCTGTCCAGCAGATGATGGGAAAACGGTTTGATGTCCAGAATGTGCCCTTCGATGTCGACCAGACCGTCGGTGCGTTCATAGGCGGTAATGGAAATGGTGCGGTTGTGAATTTGTTCCCGTTCGGTGGCTTGGGACAGCGGCATGGATTGGTCTCCCTGAAGTTGAAGCGTGGTTGCCCCGCGATAGCCTGCCGGAGACGAGAAGGCAAGGCGGCACGATGCGCCGGAGAGTAGACAGCGCCCGTTGGGCTGCTAATCTCGTAGACAATATGAGTTTGAGTGCGAATGCATTCAGCAACCAGTGATGACAGAGCCAGCCGCAATGGCTGGATCATGGTATTCGTCGGGTTTTCGCTAACGGCCATGAGCTTCGGCGGACTTGGTTCAATCAGCGTTTTTCTGAAGCCTTTGGTGGCGGAGTTCGGTTGGTCCCGGGGCAGCACCGCCCTGGGCTATACCATCGCCGCCCTCGGCGCGGCGTCATTCGGCGTCCTATGGGGTTTCCTCGCCGACCGCAATCCCACCTATCGATTTGCCTTCATGGGCGCTCTCGCCGTAGCCGTCGCCATGCTGTTGTTAAGCCAGACGGCGGAATTACGGCAATTCTATCTGACTTAATTCCTGTTCGGCGCCTTCGGCCATGGCGCACTCGTGAGCCCGATTTGGTCCAATATCGGCCAATGGTTTACGCAAAACAAAGGCCTGGGCGTGGCGCTGGCGGGCGGCGCCTTCGGTCAGGCCGTGGTGCCGTTCTCGGCCCGCCTTTTGATTTCGGCTTACGGCTGGCAGACCGCATATCTGGTACTGGGCGCCATCTTTTTGGTGCTTGGCCTGGCGATTGCGTCATTGACCCGCGATCCGCCCTCCAAAAAGGCCCATCTAGCGGCACTGCGCGAGGCAAAGGAAGCCGGGAAGAGTGGCGGTGGCTGGTCATTGGGTGATGCCCGCCATTCCGTAACGTGGTTCTCCATCGCCGTGATCTTTTGCTGCACCACCATGTCGACGGTCATCGTGCATGTGGTTCCCATGCTGTCCGACCGTGGTTTCAGCCCGGAAATCGCCGCCGGCGCCCTCACCACCATGATGCTGGCCGGCGCCTTGGGACGGATGAGCGCCGGAAAGATCTGCGACATGATCGGCCCGCTGCGGACCTACGCCATGATGTCCTTGTGCCAGGCCCTGCTGGTCGGCTGGTTTCCCCATGTCGATAACCTGTTCGGCGTCTACCTTTTGGCGGCGGCGTTTGGGCTTTCCTTCTCCGGCGTCATGGCCTGCATGGTGATTAGTGTCGGCGCGATGGTTCAGGCTCAAGTCAACGCACGCTGTTGGTCCATCGTCAGCTTTTTCGGCTGGCTTGGCATGGGCATCGGCAGTTACATGGGCGGGGTCCTATTCGACCTGACGGGTGGCTATGCCTGGTCCTTCGGTTTCGCCGCCGCCATGGGCGGCACCAACCTGATTGTCCTTTACGCATTCCGCCTCAGCCGTGACAAACGTCAGGCTGCCCTGGCCTGAAGTTCTGTTAAGCTGCCAAGCGTTGAGTAGGGAGCGTAACCGCATGTCGTCAACCACCGCCACGAAATCCGACAGCTACTATGGCTGGGTCATGGTCTTCGTCGGTTTCACCCTGTCCGCCATGAGTTTTGGCGGCCTGGGCATGGTGGGCGTATTCCTGAAACCCATGATCGCCGAGTTCGGCTGGTCCCGGGGCGAGACATCCCTGGGATTTTCGATTGCCGCGTTGTCGGCGGCGGGGTTCGGCATTCTTTGGGGCTTTTTCGCCGACCGCCAACCGACCCGGCGATTTCTGCTCATGGCCGCCGGCGCCCTTGCCATCGCCTTGTTGCTGTTGAGCCAGGTAACCGCCTATTGGCAATATTTGCTGGCCTATTTTCTGTTTGGCGCCTTCGGCCATGCCGCCGTGGCCGCCACGGTCTGGGCCAATATCGGTGAATGGTTCGCCCAAAATAAGGGCCTGGCCCTGGGCCTCGGCCTGGCCGGCAGCGCCCTGGGCCAGGCGGTGGTGCCGTTTTCCGCCCGGCTGCTGATAACCGCCTACGACTGGCAGACCGCCTATTTGGTGCTGGGCCTGGTTTATCTGGCATTGGGCCTGGCCGTCGCCGCCCTGACCCGCGACCCGCCGGCAAAGTCGGCCCGCCTGGCCAGCCAGATCGGGAGCCCCCCTGGCCGGGGCGCCTGGTCCCTGGGTTCGGCCAAGACGACCGTGGCGTGGTTCGCCGTCGCCGTGATATTCTGTTGTTCCTGCATGTCGGTGGCCATCGTGCATATCGTCCCGGCCGTGTCCGACAATGGTTTCAAGCCGGAGATCGCCGCCTCGGTCCTGACCACGGTGATGCTGGCCGGGGCCATTGGCCGGCTCTGTTCCGGTAAGCTGTGCGACACCATCGGGCCGTTGCAGACCTATGCGATGATGTCCCTGGGCCAGACCTGCCTGGTGATCTGGTTTCCGCACATGGCTTCACTGACCAGCATCTATGTCCTGGCGGCGGTCTTCGGCTTCTTTTTTTCCGGCGTCATGTCCTCCATGATTATCTGCGTCAACTACATGGTGCCGGCCGAGGTCGCGGCGCGGTCATGGGCCACCGTCAGCCTGTTCGCCTGGATCGGCATGGGACTGGGCAGCTATATGGGCGGGGCGCTGTTCGATCTGACGGGCGGCTACACTTGGTCCTTCGCCTTCGCCGCCATCATGGGGTGCGGTAATCTGGCTGTTCTGCTGGCCTATCATTTCAACGGCGGCCGGCGGGAACCAGTGCTGGCCTGACAACCAAATATGGGAGAATTTGCTATGGCGGAAGCGTTCGCACCGGACGATCAACAATTGGCGGGCAAGGTGGCCATCGTCGCGGGCGCCGGGGCTGCGGAGGGCGGCATCGGCAACGGCCGGGCGGCCTCTATTCTGCTGGCGCGGGCGGGGGCCAAAATCGTGGCCGTGGACCGGGATCTGGAACGGGCGGTCGAAACTGTATCGATGATTGAGGCGGAGGGTGGCGAGGCCTATGCCCACCAGGCCGACACCACCTTGGAAGCGGACTGCGCGGCAATGGTCGCCAAGGCGGTCGCAACCTATGGCCGGGTCGATGTGCTGGACAACAACGTGGGCATCGGCAGCTCCGGTTCGGTGGTGGAAGAGAGCTTGGAAAACTGGGAACGGGTCATGCGCGTCAATGTCCAATCCATGTTCATGGCGGCGAAATTCGCCATTCCCGCCATGATCGACAGCGGAGAGGGAGGCGCCATCGTCAACGTCTCCTCCATCTCCGCCCTGCGGCCACGGGGGCTGACGGCCTATTCCGCCTCGAAAGGCGCGGTGATCTCGTTGACCCGGGCCATGGCCATGGATCACGCGGCCGACGGCATCCGGGCCAATTGCATCGCGCCGGGGCCGGTTTACACCCCCATGGTTTACAGCCGGGGCATGTCGGACAAGGCACGCGAGGGGCGGCGCACGGCTTCGCCCCTGGGTATTGAGGGCAGCGGCTGGGACATCGGCAATGCGGTGGTGTTTCTATCCTCCGCGCGGGCCCGCTACATTACCGGGCAAACCCTGGTGGTGGACGGCGGCATCACCGTCGCCGCCCCCGCCCGCGACCCCAACGCCTAGAGGAGAAGACAGAACAATGGCACGCATCCCTTATCTCGACGTGGACGATCTGGCCGAGGAAGACAAGGACCTGTTGAAGCGGAGCATCAACCTGCACCGGGCCCTGGTGCACAGCCCCGGCGGAGCGCGGAATTTCGGCCTTCTGGGCCAGTATATCCGCCATGGCTCCAAACTGGACCCGCGCCTGCGGGAATTGGCCATATTGCAGGTCGGGTATCTGGCGCGCAGCGAATACGAATACAGCCACCACATCAAGATCGGCCGCGATTTCGGCGTCACGGACGATGACATCCGCGCTATGATTATCGAAACCGAGGGCCGCAACAGCGGCCTGCCGCAACTGGACCGGGCGGTACTGCGGGCGGCCCGGGAAATGACCGAGGAGATGAAAATTTCCGATGCCACCTTCGCCAAGCTGAAAGCGCACCTGAACGAGGAACTGCTGGTCGATTTGACCATGGTGATTGCATTTTACAACGGCGTCGTCCGCCTGCTGGGCAGCCTGGAAATCGACGTGGAAGACAGCTACGCGCCGTATCTGGAGGAATTTCCCCTACCCTGATGCCGCCCTGACGGGGCCGTGCCTGCTGTCATTCATCATTGGACTGAGACGATTCGCCCGGCCCGCGCCCTTACCGGGCGCCATGACGCGATGATGCCCTGCCAAAAAAACGGTATCAAAGCCAATTCAAATTCTGGGAGTTGAGCCATGAACGAACGTTTGATTGCCACAAATAGCCCGACGCGGGCAGAACATGCGGCCTCCATGGCTGACTATATTGCCAAAGGGGAACAATTGGCCGCGAAAGCCGGCAACCGCGGCCCCGTGCGGCTGGACGGGAGTGGTAAACTTCACCCAGAAATTCTGGCTGCCTTTCGCGATAAGGGTTTCTATGTATTCGAGGGCGTCATCGATGCCCATGAGCTGGAGGTGCTGCGCGGCGAAGCCAACAATATGATTGAACGGGCCCCGGTGCGGAAGGGTGCGAAGGTGGATGCCCAGGGGCGGCCAGCCCTGGGGCTGGATCACGCCCGCGAACCCTATACCTTTATCAAACCATTGTCGGACCCCTGGGGCGGCACCGAGCTGTTGGGCGGCCGGCATCCCAGCCAGATGACCCAACCGGTGCCCGACGGCGATGTGCCGGACGAAGTCCCCTATCTGATGCGCGACATGTGCCATGCCATGCCGGCCGGCCTGCGCCTGTACGGCCATCCGCAATTGTTGAGCATTGCCGAGGCCATCAACGGCGCCGATTTCGTGCCCTTCAACGATGCCATCTTTGTCAAGCAGCCGGGCCTGGGCGGCGCCGTGGCCTGGCATCAGGATGGCGTGACCCATTGGCAATCGCCCGATTGGGACCCGGGCATTCACGGCTTTAATTTTCAAGTACAGCTCTACCCCTCGACGCCGGCGAACGGTTTATGGGTCGTGCCGGGCACGCACAAGCTGGGGCGTATCGATATCAAGCAGCGGATCGCGGACAATGGCGGCGATGAGCGGCTGCCGGACGCGATCCCCCTGATCTGCGCGCCCGGTGATGTGACCATCGTCAACCGGCAGACGCTGCACGGCTCCTTCGCCAATACCTCCGCTGATCTTCGCGTCTCCCTAACCTTTGGCTTTCATCGCCGCGCCTCGGTCCTGGGCCAGGGCGGGGCCTTGAGCGTGGAGCGGGGGGATGTCTATGACGAACAGCGCATTTTCGAACGCGCGGCGGTGATCGCCGTCGCCATTGATGCACGCGCCCAGCAATTCCGTGATGAAACACCCTATCACTATCAACCCTTCGCGGGCCTGGAAGACGACTATCGTTGGAACGACGAGACGTTCGAAAGAGTGATCCGCGATTACAGCAGTAAGGACTTAGCGATTTGAAAGCCCAATTGAAAACGGACACACAGCCCGACCACGACGTCATCATCATCGGCGCCGGGGTCAGCGGTATCTATCAACTCTACCGCCTGTTGGAGATGGGCGTGAATGTCACGGTGCTGGAAGCCGGTGGCGGACCGGGCGGGACCTGGTATTGGAACCGCTATCCCGGCGCCCGTTTTGATTCCGAGAGCTACACCTACGGCTATTCCTTTTCCAAGGAACTGTTAGAGGAATGGAATTGGAGCGAGCATTTTTCCGGCCAGCCCGAGACCCTGCGTTATTTGAACCACGTCATTGAGAAATTCGATCTGCGCGATCACATGCAGTTCGATGCCCAGGTCAAGTCCGCCGCCTTTGATGAGGAGACCTGTAGCTGGACCCTGACCCTGGCCAACGGCCGTACCCTGAGCACGCGGTTTCTGCTGACCGCCATTGGCATGCTGTCGGCCCCCACCATGCCCACCATTCCCGGCGTGGAAGACTTCAAGGGCGAGGCCTTTCACACCTATTACTGGCCCCAGGAACCGGTGGATTTCGCCGGCAAAAAAGTCGGCGTGATCGGCACCGGCGCCACCGCCGTACAGTTGATTGGCGAGATCGCCGACAAGGTGGGCGAATTAACCGTGTTCCAGCGCCGCCCGAACTGGTGCGCGCCCTTGCATAACGCCCCCATTGACGCGGCGGAAATGGACGAGATCAGGGCCAATTACGACGAAATTTTTGCCCGCTGCAAGGTCACCCCCGGCGGCTTCATTCACGGCCCCGACCGGCGCAAGTTCGCGGACGTGACGGAGGACGATCGCCTGGCATTTTGGGAGGAGTTGTATAACTCCCCCGGCTTCGGCGTCTGGCTGGGCAATTTCCGCGATGTCCTGGTGGAAGAGGTGCCCAACGAAGAGTTTACCAAGTTCATCGCCGACAAGATCAGATCCCGGGTCGATGACCCGATCACAGCGGAAAAACTAATCCCCAAGGATCATGGCTTCGGCACCCGCCGCGTGCCCATGGAGACGCATTATTTCGAGGCCTATAACCAAGACAACGTGCACCTTATCGACATTAACGAAACCCTGATCGAATGCATCACCCAAGATGGGATCAAGACCACTGACCGGGAATATGAATTCGACATTGTCATTTACGCCACCGGCTTTGACGCCATCACAGGCGCCTTTGACCGTATCGAGTTTACCGGCGTGGACGGCCAGAAATTGTCCGACAAATGGGTCGACGGCCCCATCACCTATCTGGGCCTGCAAACTGCTGGCTTCCCCAACCTGATTACCATCGCCGGCCCCCAGGGCGGCTCGGTCGCGACCAACTTCCCCCGGGGCATCGAGGAAGCGGTGGAATGGAACACCGAACTGCTGAAATACCTGCGCAAGCACAACTACAACCGCATCGAACCGAAGGCCGATGCGGAGGATGAATGGACGGCGCATGTGAAGCACACCTACAGCTTTTCTCTGCTGGGTAATTCCAAGTCCTGGTTCACCGGCTACAATTCCAACGTGGAGGGCCACGATAAGATCCGCTACATGATCTACAACGGCGGCGCCGTGCGCTACCGGCAACGCCTGGCGGAGGTGGTGGAAAACGGCTACCAGGGTTTTGATCTGAGGTAGGCCGAGACAAGCATGGTTCCCGAAACCCAGTATGAGGAGAGTGGCGGTTATTATATCGTCGTCTGTGAAAAACTTCGGCAGCCTTTGTCCGCCTAGGGTTTTCGCTGATCCGGAGCAATCCTAATTGCAAGAAAGTGATGGTTTGGTAGTCATTTCCTTGCGATTTTGATTCACTTTTTAGGCCATTTGTGATTCCC
>JAYGEA010000092.1:0-20717 GCA_046582635.1 Alphaproteobacteria bacterium | reverse complement strand
GAGCCGGTGACGACGATCAGATCGACCTGGTTCATAAGCTCCTGGGTGAGCGCCTTATCAACCGGTGCCGGCAGCACTTGCACCAGGTCAGCGGGCAGACCGATTTTCTCCAACTCTGCGCGCATGTATCCCACGGTCTTAGCTGTGGTGCCGTAACCGGCGGGACTCGGCGCGATGATGACGGCATTGCGGCCCTTGAGGGCGAACATCGCCTTGTTGACCGGTGTCGCCGCCGGATTGGTGGACGGCGCCACGGCACCAACCACGCCCACGGGTTTGGCATATTTGACCAGCCCCGTCTCCGGATTATCGTCAATCACGCCAACGGTCCTGACCCGCATCAGATCGCGCAGCGCGCCGAAGGTTTTGCGCTGGTTCTTGATGATTTTACTGTCGACCGTGCCGAGGCCAGTGTCAGCAACGGCCATCTCAGCTAATTCACGGGCGCGGCCCGGCTCATGAATAGCCCAGGCCAGGGCGGTCACCGCTTCATCGACCCGCGCTTGGTCGGCGCCGGCGAACCGGGCCATGGCCGCGCGGGCCTGGGACATGAGCCCGGCGATACTCTCAGTGGGCGCCGGTGCAGCAGGAGCTGCATTTGTCATTGTTTAATCCTTCCCCAGGGTCGGTGTGGTCACGCGGCTGCTTGAGGCCGGCACCCCTTTAGTTGAGTCCTATGCATGAGGCGGCGCAGGCTTTCGTCAAATGAATCGCGGCGATGCATGGTGCAGCGGTTGTCCCACATTACGATGTCATCGGCGGACCAGACGTGGCGATAGACAAAATCCTCCCGGCTCGACAGTTCGGTCAACTGGGCCAACAGCGCCATGGCCTCCGCCTCTTCCATGCCCTCGACGGCATCGTTGTAGATCGGGCTGATGAACAGGGAGGTCCGGTTGGTCACCGGATGTTGCCGCGCCATGGGCTGCCAGACCGGCGGCATGGCCTTACGCTCGGCCTCGGTCAGCGGTTTGACCGGCCCCAATTTGGCCAAGTGGCCGAAATCATGGCGCGCCCCCCGGCCGGTGATGCGCGCCCGGGTGGTTTCGTCCAGAGCCTCGAACACTTTGTACATATTCGTGAAACAGGTCACCCCACCCTCATCCGTTACCTCGATGCCATGCAGGATCGATCCCATGGACGGCACCTCTCGGAAGGAGCTATCCGTATGCCAACGCTGGGCCAACGAAATTTGCGCAATCGAGGTATGATCCGCCGCCAGCAGATTGCCCGCGTCATCGACGTTCGAGAGGCGGAAAATTTCGGGCGACGAATGCGATTTGATGATGTCCTGATGATGCACTTCCAAATCGCCGAAGCGCCGGGCAAAGGCGGTATGCTGGACGTCGGTCAAGTCCTGTTTGGGGAACACCAGGACCAGATGTTCCATCCAGGCCTGATGCACCGCCCCGAAGGTCGCCTCGTCCAATGGGTCGGCCAAATTGACACCCGATATTTCCGCGCCCAAGGCCGCGTGCAAGGGCCGGATCGTTAATTCAGGCATGGCAAACCACCTCTCGACTATTCCACGGAAAATACTAGATCAGGCGATCCAACAATGCCAGCCATCGGGCCAGTCATCGGGCCAGTCATCGACGTTAGCGCTATCACGCAGAGGGAAAACAGTCCGCCCGATCCAGGGGCAGGCCGAAATGTTGGTCCAGCGCCGCGATGGCATCGTGATGGCCATCGTAGGGATCGCCGTTCTTGGCGCCGACGATAATGAAGCGAAAACCCGCCTGCTTTTCGCCCTGGGGCGGCAGCATGGCGGTGACCAGGGCCGTGCCGTCGTTTTCGCGCAGGGTCAGGAACAACGGGCTGACCTTTTGCAGATGAGCGGCAAGGCCAATGTTCTGTTCGATATAGACTGTCGAGGTGGGTTTGTAGCTGGCGGTCGCCGCATCCATGGCGCGGCGGAAATGTTTTGCCACCGCGTGTTCCATGAGCACCGATTCCTGTTCGGCCTCCGCTTCCGTTTCGACCCGAAACCAAGTGGTTCCACTCGGGCCGTCGCAGACAAATTTCATCGCCGCTCTCTTCGCGCCGGATCTGGCAAACGTATAGCATATCGGGAATAGACTTGGTAGATTGCTTAACCGCAACCGTCGCGGCCCATTGCCGGTGCAAAGGCGCCCGATCACCCTCATGGCCCAAATCGCCAAGCGTATCGCGCCCCAGGATGATTGGACGAAAAAACCCTTTGTTAACTATATGTTAACACTTGACTCTGTTGCGACGGAAAGCTTTATGTCTAAAGAGTTAGTGTATTAGTATTAGAGTATATCAAATGGCGTATAAATTTTCTGATTTTGAGTCTATCGGCCTGCAATTACTTCAGTTTACCGGCAAAATTTCTTCGGACGATGTGACCAATGCCTTACGCTATGATCTACACCGTACGGACCGGCCAGCGAGCGCCAAAATTATTTTCGATGTAGGCGATGCCGTCTTGGACTTCTCGTATGAGAGCATGAACCGTTTTGTCAACAACCGGAAAATCGATCCCGGCAGGACAAAATTAGGTCATATGGCGATTGTCGTCTCGAACTCCCGTAATTTCGGCATTGCCCGCATGTACCAAATGATTTCGGAAGGCGCCGGACTTTGGGAGGAATGCCGGGTCTTTAACACGATTGACGAAGCACGGGCGTGGCTGAACATACCGGCCGATGCCAATTTGAGTCTATGAATTTTCGGCCTTAATCTATGCCCGCCCCGTAACAAATTGGTGGAATTCATAGACCTCGTGGCTTTGCAGATCGCTGAATCCCGCATCATCTAAGTGGCCGCGAATGGTGGCCTCGGGTACCCGGCGGCCCTTGGCGGGGCTGCGGCCGTTTTCCTCGTCCGTCCAATCGACAACGGCAACGGTGCCGCCCGGTGCCAGGAGTCGGTGGCATTCGACCATGAGGCCTTCGGGGTCGTCCAATTCATGGTGCAATTGCGCCATGACGATAAAGTCGCCGCAGCCGTCGGGCAGATCAATGGCATTGGGGGCCATCAACTTGGTTTCAAGATTGCCGAGGCCCTGGGCGGCGGCATCCTCGGCCAACAGTCCGACCATGCCTTCGAGTATGTCGCAACCATAGACCGTCGCGCCGGGATAGGCCTTGGCGAACGGCAGGGTGACGAAGCCGACGCCGGCGCCGATATCGATCACCGTGCAATCGGGCTTGGGCTGCAAGACCTGCCAGATTTTCGCCGGATCGAAATATTCCAACCGCTCCGGGCTGCGCAACCGTCCGATCCGCCCCGGGTCCATGCCTAATAAATCCGCCATCGTCGTCTCCCCAAAAATGCCAATTGATTCCCTTGGTGCAAACCTAACATATCAAGTGTTGCCTTCACCCATGTCTTGGCGGGAGAATGGCTTGGGAATGGGAGGCTTGTACATGTCCAACTTTGATTTAATGATCCGCAACGGCACGGTAGCCACCGCCGCCGATACCTTTCAGGCGGACGTCGGCGTAAAAGACGGCCGCATTGTTGCCCTGGGCGAAAAACTGGGCGGTGGTTCCGAGGAAATCGATGCCGCGGGTAAACTGGTGCTGCCCGGCGGGGTCGAGGGCCATTGCCATATTGAGCAGATCTCGTCGTCCGGGGTGATGACGGCGGATGATTTCTATTCCGGCACGGTCTCGGCGGTGTTCGGCGGCACCACCACGGTGATCCCCTTCGCGGCGCAGCAGAAAGGCGACAGCCTGCGCAAAACGGTGGAAGCCTATCATGCCTGCGCCGGGCCGAAAGCCGTTATCGATTATGGCTTTCACCTGATCATCTCGGACCCCTCCGAGCAGGTCATCGGCCAGGAGCTGCCCGCCCTGATCAAGGACGGCTATACCTCCTTCAAGGTGTACATGACCTATGACGACCTGCGCCTGGATGACTACCAGATGTTGGAAGTGCTGTCCGCCGCCCGGCGCGAGGGGGCCATGGTCATGGTGCATGCGGAAAACCACGACATGATCCGCTGGCTCAGCCAGAAACTGCTCGATGGCGGCCATTGGCAGCCGCAATACCACGCGGTCAGCCATTCCCGCGCCGGCGAGGGAGAGGCGGCGCACCGCGCCATCGCCATGTCGCGGCTGATGGATCAGCCAATCCTGGTGGTGCATGTCTCCTCGGAAGAGGCCATGGACGAAATCCGCCTGGCCCAGGACAAGGGGCTGAAAATCTTTGCCGAGACCTGTCCGCAATATCTGTTTCTCACGGCCCAGGATCTGCAGCGCGACGGCATGGATGGCGCCATGTTCTGTTGCAGCCCCCCGCCCCGGGACGCCAACGATCAGGCGGCCATGTGGCGCGGCCTGGCCAATGGCACGTTCTCGATCTTTTCCTCCGACCATGCGCCCTACCGCTTTGACGACAGCGGCAAGCTGAAGGCGGGACCGCAGCCGACCTTCAAACAGATCGCCAACGGCGTGCCGGGGATCGAATTGCGTTTGCCCCTGTTGTTTTCCGAGGGCGTGGGCAAGGGCCGTATCGACCTGAACCGCTTTGTCGCCCTGACCGCCACCAATGTGGCCAAGCTGTATGGCCTGCATCCGCAAAAAGGCACCATTGCCGTGGGATCCGATGCGGACATCGCCATTTGGGACCCGAATTTGGAACAGACCATCGAACACGCCATGCTGCACGATGAGGTGGGCTACACCCCCTATACCGGCATCAAGCTGAAGGGTTGGCCCACCACGGTGTTAAGCCGGGGCAAGGTGGTGGTCTCGGACGATACCCTGCACGCCAAACGGGGTGACGGCCAGTTTCTGCCCCGTGCCTGTTCCGAGGCGGCGGAACCCTTGAACCGGCTGGAGCCCGAGATGGACCCGGCCCGCAACTTCGGGGCGGACTTGCTCGGCCGATGAGCACGGGCGGGACCATAGAGGTTAATGGCCGCGCCTACGCCTGGCCGGAGCGGCCGGTCGTGGTTCTATGCATTGACGGCTCGGAACCGGGCTATATCGAGGCGGCGGTGGCGGCGGGCGTGGCGCCCTATTTTGCCAAGGTGCTGGACCAGGGCACCAATCGCCGGGCCGATTGCGTGGTGCCCAGCTTCACCAACCCCAACAACCTGTCCATCATCACCGGCGCGCCCCCCAGCGTGCACGGCATTTGCGGCAACTTCTTCCTCGATCCCGATACGGGCGGCGAAGTGATGATGAACGAGCCCCGGTTTTTGCGCGCGCCGACCTTGTTCCAGGCCTTTCAGCGCGCCGGCGCCACCATCGTCACCATCACCGCCAAGGACAAATTGCGCCGTCTGCTGGGCCACGGGCTGGAGATGGGCGCCAAGGGCATTTGCTTTTCCTCCGAACTGGCGGATCAGGCGACCCTGGCCGAACACGGTATTGACGGCGTACCCGAGATGGTCGGCCTGGCGGTGCCCGAGGTCTATAGCGCTGCCCTGAGCGGCTTCGTGCTGGCGGCCGGGGTGAAGATCATGGCGGCCCGTCGGCCGGAGATCATGTATCTCTCCACCACCGACTATATCCAGCATAAACACGCGCCGGGCACCCCCGTGGCGAACGACTTCTATGCCCTGCTGGACGGCTATCTGAGCCAGCTGGACGCCATGGATTGCACCATCGTCGCCACCGCCGATCACGGCATGAACGCCAAATTCGGAGACGACGGCCAACCACGAGTGATCTACCTGCAAACCCTGCTGGATGAGTGGCTGGGCACCGATCAGGCCCGGGTCATCCTGCCCATCACCGACCCTTACGTGGTGCATCACGGCGCCCTGGGTTCCTACGCCACGGCCTATCTAGGGGACGGCGTGGACGGGGCGGCGCTGATCGATCGGCTGCGGGACATCTCTGGCATGGAATTGGTTTTGCCCAAGGCCCAGGCGGCGGAACGGTTCGAGTTGCCCCCTGATCGTCTGGGCGATCTGGTCATGGTCTCGGTCCGGGACCACACTTTGGGCACCTCCCCCGACCGACATGATCTTTCCGGATTAACGGAGCCCCTGCGATCCCACGGCGGCATTTCGGAGCAGCGGGTGCCCCTGATCATGAACCGCCAAACCGACCTGGCCGAGGGCCACGCCCTGCGCAACTTCGATGCCTTCGATCTGGCCCTTAATCACGCCGTTTAGATCGGAGAATGTTCCGGGCAACCGCCGGGAATGCCGTTCAACCAGGTCTTGGACAGGGCGCGGACGAGACGATCACGCGGTCAACCACGCCGTCCCCGTCCACCATTGGCAGGATCAAACGGCAAAGGCGCGTCGCGATGGAAAACTCGGCTTTGGTGTCGTTCTCCGAATAGATCGGCCGGCGCTGCACACAAGCCGCCAAATATTGATCAAGCATCAGGGCCCGAATACCCACCGGAACTTCCGAAACCCAGAGGCCGGTGAAATCGTCCCCAACCACGCCCACCAATTTCGTACCATAGAGCCGATAATATAGATCGGAGAAGCCTTCGTTTGGTTCCAACACCTGGATAAACCCCAGCGCCTCGCGGATCTTGAACGGATCAATCTCCACCGACGCCGGCAATCCGCCGATGCGCCCGCAACCCAGCCAGAACCGAAGCACGGTTTGGTGCTGCGGCATCGTGAATTGATCCAGGGCAATCAGATCAGGCGAAATAGAAGCGAACTTCAAGTAGTCAAAGCCATAGGCCTCGGCCGCTTGCATGCGCGCCGACAAGGGGTCGGTGCCATCGACAGCTCCCGTGTAGTTCAGAAATCCCATCTACACGCCAATTCTCTCCCGCTTCACGACAATGCCCTCGGCCTCGCGGTCCCAGGTATCGGGCGTGATGCCGTCGTCCCGCAGCAGGTGTTTCTGCACTTTCTGGGTCGGGGTTTTCGGCAGTTCCGCGACCACGCGGATATAGCGCGGCAACATGAAATGCGCCATGCGCGGCTGCAAAAAATCGAACAGGGCCCTGGCATCGACCGATTTGCCCGGTGCAGGCGCGACCACGACCATAACCTCGTCCTCGCTCAATTCGCTGGGCACGGGGATGGCGGCAACCTCGCCGGCGTCGGGGTAGGCGTTGACTTCGGCCTCCACATCGAAGGAGGAGATGTTCTCGCCCCGGCGGCGGATGGCGTCCTTGATCCGGTCGACGAAATAAAAATAGCCGTCCGCGTCATAGCGAAAGGCATCGCCGGTATGGAACCAGCCGTTCCGCCAGGCCTTGGCCGTGGCTTCCGGGTTTTTATAGTAACCGTGGTTCATGGCCCAGGGACGATCCGTGCGCAGGATCAGTTCGCCGGTTTTTCCCGGCGCCACTTCGCAATCGTTTTCGTCAACCACGCGGGCCTCTACCCCCGCGCGCACCTTGCCGCAGGTGCCCGGCTCGGGCGGATAGGAGTCCGAGACCATGGGAGAGGACACTTCCGTCATGTTGAACGTGGTGCGCATATCGATGCCATAGCGCCGGCCCACGGCCATGGTCTCTTCCGACCAGGGCACACAGCAGGCCTTCTTCAGGGGGTGGTCCCTGTCCTGGTTGCTTGGTGGCAATTTGTTGAGGAACGGGATCATGGCGCCCAGTAGACAGGTTAACGTGGTCTCGTTCTCGCGTACGGTTTGCCAGAACTCATTGGTCTTGAAATGGGTGTCCAAAAAACAGGACCCACCCTTGGCCAGGGCAATGATAAAAAACACTGTTCCGCCAACATGAAACATGGGCAGGTTGACGAGGGTCCGGTCCGTATTGTCAATGCTGTCCCAAGCTTCCGGGCCCATGGAATAACCTTGAGCATAGGACGAGAGCACCGCCTTGGACGGCCCCGTAGTGCCGGAAGTGAAGATGATATATTGTGTGTCCCAGGGTTCGATCACGTCGGGCATGGTGGCCAAGCCAACGTTGGGTGATAACACAGCCGCCGGATGCGAGGCATGCCTTGCCAGGCTTGCCTCGCCATTGGTGATAACCACATCACGCAAGAGGCCGGTGTCGATCTCTTCCAGACGGGCGGCCAGGTCGGCGTGGCACACCATAATCTTTGCGTCCGAAAGGCAGACCACATGTTCCAGCAGTTTGCCTTTATAGGCGGTGTTCACGGGCACATAGACGGCGCCGAGATAATTCAGCGCGAACCAGGTCAGAACGGCCTCCCGATTGTTCGGCTGCCAGGACAGCACATGGTCGCCCTTGCCGACGCCGAGATCCTGCAAACCCTTGGCCGCGCGGCGGGTCAATGCAAGGGTTTCGGCCCAGGTCCATCTCTCACCGCCATAAAACATGAAGGCGATGTCATCGGGCTTCTCGCCCGCCCAACGCTCAATCTGATGGCCCAGGACGCAGACCTCGGGGGCCGGCATGCGGGGATCGAAAACCATATGCAACCTCAAATACGGTACAAACCAAGTGCCATTGTGGCACAAGCTGATAGTAACTGCGAGATAGCAGAAAAAGGATCACGGCATGACGGAACATGACACGGGCGAACTGGTGGATTCCGATCTGGTGGGCGAGGTCTGGACAACAGCTCTTCCAGGCGCGCATCCGGGCACCGACCCGGTGCTGTACGGCCATGTGGAGATCGAGCCCAAGGGCCCCTTCCCCGCGCGCAGCCTGCAGACTTTTCGCCTGACCTATACGGTCGGCCGCTTCGGGCTGGATGATACCGGCGCCATCCGCGTCATGCTGCGCGCCATGGGCGACGGCGGCGCCCTGCAGACCGATGATCCCACCGGCTATAATTATGTCACCGCCACCACGTCCTCCGGCGTCCCCCTGGGCGTGGAATACAGCCGCCACGGCACCATGCCCCGGCCGCGCTGGAAAACCTTGACCATCCGCGTGGCGGGCGGATTTTTGCGGGAGGGCGACCGCATTGAAATCGTCCTCGGCGATACTTCGAAAGGTTCGCCGGGGCTGAAACTGCAATCCATGGTGGAGCCGAATTTCGAATTCAAGGTCGCCGCCGATGTCTGTGCCGTGGGCCACTACACGCCCATTCCCAATACCCCCAATATCAACATTGTGCCGGGCGAGGCGGCCCGCTGGCGCGCCGTCCTGCCCAGCCTGCCCGGCCCGGCGAGACGTTCCAGTTTGGCCTGAAGGCGGAAGATATATGGGGCAATCCCACGGACAAGACCCAGGCGCGGCTGACATTCGAGACAAATATGCCGGTCCTTGGCCTGCCCGACGGCGTGGATTATCCAATAGGTCAACGCGCCATGTGTTTCGAGGGGTTAAGCGTTGGCACACCCGGAACCCTGCGCATCACTGTTCGAGATGAGGACGGCGGGGAGGTGGCGCAATCCCATCCCCTGGTGATCCAGGATGGGCCCTTCGCCGGCTATTGGGCGGATCTGCACGGCCAGAGCGGGGAGTCCATCGGCATCGGCACCAGCCGGGATTATTTCGAGTTCGGCCGCAACCTGGCCTTTTTGGACGCGTTGAGCCATCAGGCCAATGATTTTCAGGTCAACAACAAATTCTGGGCCTATCTGAACGAGCTGACCGCGCGCTATCACCAAGACGGCTGCTTTCTGACCCTGCCCGGCTATGAATGGTCGGGCAACACGGCGGTGGGCGGTGACCGCAATGTCTATTACCGCACCGAGGGCCGGCCCATCTACCGCTCCTCCCACGCCTTGCTGGTTGACCGCTCCGACCTGGAGATAGACGCCAACGACGCCAATTTGCTGTTCGAACGTCTGGCGGACGAGGACTGCGTGGTCTATGCCCATGTGGGCGGCCGCTACGCCGATATCGCCTATGCCCACGACGGCACCAAGGAGGTGTCCATGAAAATCCATTCCGCCTGGGGCACCTTCGAATGGCTGCTCACGGACGGTTTTCCCCTGGGCCATCGCAGCGGCGTGGTCTGCAACAGCGACGGCCATAAGGGCCGGCCCGGCGCCTCCTACCCAGGCGTCTCCACCTTTGGCGCCTACGGCGGCCTGACCTGTTTCCTGACCGAAGAACTGACCCGGGACAGTTTCTTCGATTGCCTGAAACGGCGCCATCATTACGGCACCACCGGCACCCGCCTGCACCTCGACGTCACCGCCAAATTTGAGCCGCCGGCACGGCTGTTCGACCTCGACCCCAATCTGTTCCCCGAAACATCCAGCCGCGAAGTCGGGGAGGTGATGATGGGTGACATCGTCCAGACAACCGCTCCAGCGGCGACGTTGCACATCCGCGCCGTGACCCAGACGCCCATCGAACGGATCGAAGTGCGCAATGGCGTTGAGGTGATCGAAACCCTGCGCGGCCATGGCGCGGGGGATCTGGGCAGCCGCATCCGGGTGTTGTGGAGCGGCGCGGAATATCGCGGCCGGGGCCGGGACACCAACTGGAAAGGCAAGGTTTCATTTCGCGGCGCGACCATCCGGCGGTTCGAGAGGATCAATGCCTGGAACCACGAACGCCTGTTCGAACAGCAAGGCGACGACACAATTGTCTTCGACGCCATCACCACGGGCAATTACGGCGGCTTCGATGTCTGGCTGGACGAAGGAGCGGCGGGCGAACTTTCCATCGCCACCAATCTGGGCGGCATGGTGGTGCCCTTGGCCGACATCGGCTTGGAGGATACGGTGATGGAAGCCGGCGGGCTGGAACGGCGGATCAAGGCTTTCCGTCTGCCCCATGAGAACACCTGCCGGGAGATCACGGCACGGGTTGAAATCCGCCTGGCGCCGGATCGCGACAACCCGTTGTGGATCTGCCTGAACACCGACGACGGTTTCCAGGCCTGGAGCAGCCCGATCTATGTCTTCAAAAAACCACATCAATTTACCCCTGTGGCCAAGCGCCCGTACTACGCTATGGTGGAAGCCATAAGGTCGCCGTATTCATCGAAATAGTTCGGGTGGTTTGACCCCTCAAAAAGATATTCGGTGCTGCCCGGCACCCTATGATCCGAACCGAATGCAAAGAATAATTGATCCAACCGGATCAAAAGGAGTAATTCCGTGCCCACCGTAACGGCTGAAACAGCCGAAGACGTATCGAAAATCGCATTTGGTTTCATGGCTTCAAAAACTCTGTTTGCCGCCCTCCATGTAGACCTGTTCTCGCATCTGTCCAACGATCCCAAGACCGAGGAAGACCTGGCCAGCGCCGCCGGGGTTCCCCTCAACCGGGTCATCACCCTGACCACGGCGCTGCGCAGCATCGGCCTGATGGTGCGCGAAGGAGGCAAACTGGCCAATGCCCCGGCGGCGGAAACATTTTTGGTCAAGGGCGCGAAGTATGATTTCGGCGATTACCTGCGTTATCAGATCGACGGCCAGATGTATCCCGTATTGCAGCAATTGAATTCGGCGGTGGACGGCACCCTGAACCCCGATGACATTGCCTCCTACGCCAGCTGGATGTCGGACCCGGAACAGGCGCGCATTTACAGCCGGGCCCAGCCTGCGGGCTCTCTCGGACCCGGGCGCACCATTGCCCGTATGGTGGATCTGAGCGATGCCAAGAGCCTGCTGGACGTGGGCGGGGGCACCGGCGCCATGACCATCTGCCTGTGCAAGGAAAACCCCGAACTGGCGGCGACCATTATCGATTTCCCCAATGTCTCGGGCATCGGTTGGGAATACATCACCGAGGCGGGCTTGGTGGATCGGGTCCGCTACATCCCCGCCAACGCCCTGGAATGCGAATGGCCCGGCGAGCGCTGCGCCATTCTGATGTCGTATCTGTTCAGCGGCGTGCCGGAGAAATCCATTCAATCATTAATCAACGACGCCTTCCTCCGATTGCGGCCCGGCGGCACCCTGATGGTGCATGATTTCATGGTCGATGCCCAGGCCGAACCGCAGCTTGCCGCCCTGTGGCACATGCAACACATGGCCTTCACGCCGGAGGCGGCATCCCTGACCGCCGTGCGGATCATCGGCGCCATGGAAGCCGCTGGTTTCGATACCCCCGTCGATGCGGAGGTCATCCCCGATATGACGCGTATTGTTTACGCCCGGAAGCCTGAATGAAACCGCTCTAATTTAAGACCCCATAGCCGGCCGTTGCGGCATGGTCTTCCATTCGAAGCATGACGCCGTAGTCGTCCAGCTTCAGATCGGCGAACCCCTTGAGCAGCAAAGCCTCTCGCGCCGCTGTCAAATCCGGGTCGGCCAAGGCTCGGTCGAGCGCGCCGCGCAAGCGCTTGTGGTCATCGGACGACGTCGCCGCGCCCGTCACATAAGGCAGGGCGGGCGCCGCATCGGTTTCCATCAGTATGCGGGTGCCGGCGACGGAGTCCGGATCGTGTTTGGCCATCAAGCCATGGGTGACACAGTCAATGGCGGCAACGTCGGCTTCGCCGCGGGCGATCATGGCGATGGAATGCTGGTGCTTTTCGGCGACCTTCACGGCGCCAAAAAATCGGCCGTCACGGGCTAGGGGCGCGATGGTGTGGCGCAGGACGTTCATGCCGGACTGAGAACCCCAATCATTGATGGCACAGATACCACCGCGCAAATCTTCCAGGGTTTTGGCAGGATTGTTGGCGGCGACCACGATAAGGCTGCGGTAATTGGGGCCTTCACAGCCGTCGGTCTCGTAGACCGGCGTCGCCAGCAGGGTTAGATGGGCGGTGAAATGCTTCAACAGGGGATAGCCGCAGGTCTGGCTCAACAACAAATTCGGATCGCGCCATAAATCCTCCCGTGGGCCGCCGCGCCATAGCTGGTCCGGCACATCGGCCAATCCCTCCTTGCGGCAGGCGGACGCCAGACCGGCCCACCAGGCATCCGTGGCCGCGCGCACCGGATCCAGGTCATACATGGTCAGGCCGGCTGATTTCATACCACGACCTCCGTCACCGCCCTGGTGTTGCCGAACGAGGGGATAATGGCGGAATGACGCCCCGCGCCGCCCGCCACCACCAGCAGAATATCCTCGTGGCTGGTGGCAATCCTGGCGCCGTCGTCACCATCCGCCAGCAGCCGCTCAGGCACGTATTGGCGCATGATGGTGCGTTGCGGTTCGGACAGGGCATGAGCCGGGATCCTGGCGTGTTCGATCAGGAAATTCCGGATATCCGCCTTCGAAAATCCGTCCTTGACCATGATTTCCGCATGCTCCGGGCCCAGAACCAGCATGATCTCGCCACCCAGATAGCTGTTGTTGAGGCCCGGCGAGGCCATTGTGCCGCCGATGGTCATGAGGATTTCCTCGGCCGTTTTGCCGTAGTGGTCGTTGACGTTGTGGGGCCCTTCCACGCCGCACAGGGTAACGGTGCTTTGCCCAGCCGCAAAGCCCCGCTCCATGGCCAGGGTTTCGCCCCAGGGGCTTTCCGCCACCCGCTCGGCGAAGCAAAAACTGAACTTGGCCGGGGTGCCCATGGTGGCCCGATCCAGAATACCGGGCGTGCCGCCGCCGATGTTCAACAGAATGGACCGCAAGACCCGGCCGATGGCGGCGTTGGCCAGACTGCCCTGGCCCATGACGTTGTAGGTGCTGTTGACTTCGATCTCATCCGCCACCGGGCCGCTGATCAGGGCCAGGATGGTACAGGGGTGGGTGGTGGTATTCAGGGCCTTGAGATTAAGGGCCGGATTTCCCATGCCCCTGGCGGCGGCCACCAACAGGGACAGATGCTCCGGCTGGCAACCGGCCATGACGCCATTGATAGCCACCTTGGCCACCGTGGCCCGGCCCTGGCGCGGTTCGATCAGGGCCAAATGTTCTTCCCCATCGGCACCGCCCAGCATCCGCTCGTATCGTTCCACGGTGGGCGGAATGATCGGCAGGCCGTCGGTCCAGCCCCGGCTGTAGAACAGGCGGTTGACGCCTTCCAGATCGTCCGGGCCGTTCAGGCGCTCGGGCGCGTCGGGGGCCGAAAAATTGCCCTCGAACATGGACTTGTAGCGCAGGCGCTGTTTGACGGGGGGCTGTTTCTCCCTGAACTCGGCGCGCAGGACTTCTGCCTCCGTGTGCCACAGGCGGATGATTTCATCCACCGTGGCCTTGGCGATTTCAGCCACTTCGTCCGCCAGCAGTTTGGCCACGGGATGGGGCACAATGGCGATGGGCAGGCCCGGCATGCCGAGGCACTGGGTCTCCGCCTTGCCCAGGGAGTAGAATTCGTCGCTGCAAACGGTGGCGGTGGGGATGCCGAGCTTTTCCAACTTGATGCTGTCATGGATACACCACGACGTGCACGAGCCTCAATCGCCGAAGGCGGCCGCCACCATGTGGCAACGGTTGAGGAATTCGTCGGAGAAATCCGCCGGTACCGAGGCCGCCTTGTAGCCACGCAGAAATTCCACGTCTTCATAACGCTCCGCCAGCAAAGCCTGGATATTGTCCAGGAAGAGATCCGCGTTGGCCTTCTGGTTGGAAAACAGACCGATCACCACCTTGCCCTCGGTCTGAGCGCGCGGCGCCAGGGGCGCGTCTTCGTTGGCGACACTGCCACAGGGATTCATTAATTCCCGGACCATTGGCTTTCTCCTCCTATACTGGGCCGATTACAACAGGACGGCCTATCGTAGACAAGTGCCAACGAAGGGAGACGGCGAAATGAAACTAGGTATCCACGTCCCGCAAATCGGGCGCAAGGCCGGACCGGACGCCGTGCGGCGCGGGGCGGTACAGGCGGAGGAGTTGGGTTTCGATTCCATATGGGTCAACGATCATCTGGCGATACCTCATGATGCGCCCTACCCGCCGTCGAAGAGTTTTTATGAACCCCTGATCACCCTGACCTGGGCGGCGGCGGCCACGAAACGGGTCGAATTGGGCACCTCGGCCCTGGTGCTGCCCCTGCGCACCCCGGCCCATCTGGCCAAGGAATTGGCCACCCTGGATCTGTTGAGCGAGGGCCGGCTGATCCTGGGCACCGGCGTGGGTTGGATGGAGGGGGAGTTCGATGCCATGGGTGTGCCGTTCGCCGACCGGGGCGCCCGCACCGACGACATCATCAATATCCTGCGCGCCTGTTGGAGCGAAGATCCCATCACATACGAACCAAAGGTCGTGACGGCAGCCCTGCCCGGCATTCGCACCCTGCCCCAACCGCAACGCAAAATTCCAATCTGGATCGGCGGCAATTCCGCCCCCGCCCTGCGCCGTGCCAAGGCCCTTGGCGACGGCTGGCACGGCACCCGCGTGCCGGTGGGGGAAATCGGCCCGATCGTCGCGGATCTGCGTGCCGCCCGCGGCAAGGATTTCGTCGTTTCCATGCGCCTGTTCTGGGACCCCCTGGAAGACGACCTGGATGCCTTGAAGGAAATGGCGGATGCCTATAACAACGCAGGTGTCGATGCCTTGATCCTGGAACCGCGACAGCGCGGCCTGGATGACTGGCTGCGCGCCGTCGAGGGATTATGGCATTTACTACAGCCCTGGCATGGTTAGGAGAGCCTCTGTGTCCGATATTGTTATTTTTTCCGCCCGCAAGATTATCACCATGAACAGCTACCAGGCCGAAGCCACCCATGTGGCGGTGCGCGACGGCCGCATTCTGGGCGTCGGCGCCTTGGATGAACTAAGCGGCTGGGGTGAGCACCGCCTGGACGACCGCTTCGCCGACAAGGTGTTGATGCCGGGCTTTGTGGAGGGTCATTGCCATCTGATGCAGGGCAGCATCTGGCGATACCATTATGTCGGTTATCACCCACGCGTGGGGCCCGACGGCAAGGTGTACGACGGCCTGGAAAGCATGGAGGCGGTGGTGGATAAATTGGCCCGGATCGAGGCGCAGATGCCCGATGATGACACCTCGCTGGTGGCCTGGGGCTTCGACCCCATCTATTTCGGCAGCCGGCGCATGGAGCTGAGCGATCTGGACAAGGTTTCCACCACCCGTCATGTGGTGGTGCTGCATTCCAACGGGCACCTGATGAATGCCTCCCGGTCAGTGTTGCAGGCCGCCAATATCACCGCGGCGGTAAATATACACGGCATCGCAAAGGATGCCGACGGCGAGCCCACCGGTGAACTACAAGAAATGGCCGCCAAGAACATGGCCTTGCACGCTATCGGCTTGGACTATGCGACCGAGGCTTCCGAGAAACAGTCTCTGGAAAATTTTGGCAAACTTGCCTGTCAAACCGGCGTGACCACGGCGACGGATTTGCACAACGCGCTATCGGAAGAGACTGTGCGCAACCTTATGGCCTGGACGGCCGAAGATGATTTCTGTTTTCGTATCCTGCCCGCCTTTGCCGGCTTAGGCATGCCGGTTGACCAGGGCATCGCCCATGTGAGGGAATTGGTAAAGCAGAATACCGACAAGCTGCGGTTTGGTCTGGTCAAACTGATGACGGACGGCTCAATACAGGGCATGACCGGCCGCCTGCGCTGGCCGGGCTATTACAACGGTGCGCCAAATGGCGTCTGGAACACCGGTCCTGATCAGATCGAGCAAATGGTGCAAACCTACCATGACGCCGGCCTGCAGGTTCACGCCCATACAAATGCGGACGAGGCCTCGGAAATAGTCATCAACGCGATTGAGGCGGCCTTGACCCGCACCCCCCGATGGGACCACCGCCACACCCTGCAACATTGCCAGATGGCCGATGAAAGCCAGTACCGGCGCATGGCCGCCCTGGGTATCGGGGTCAATGTGTTCTCCAACCACATCTACTATTGGGGCGACGAGCATAGGACCGTGACCATGGGCCCCGACCGGGCCAAACGCTCCAACGCGGCCGCCACTGCGATCCGCCTGGGCGTGCCCTTCGCCATTCATTCCGATGCGCCGGTGACGCCCCTGGGTCCGCTGTTCACGGCCTGGTGCGCGGTCAACCGTTTGACCTCGTCGGGCTATCTGCTGGGCCCCAACGAACGCATATCCGTGGCGGACGCCTTGCGCGCCATTACCCTGGGCGCGGCCTACAGTCTGAAGATGGATCAGGACATCGGCAGCATCGAAACCGGCAAACGGGCGGATTTTGCCGTGCTGGAAGATGATCCCACGGCCGTGGCACCGATCGACCTGCGCGACGTGCCGGTCTGGGGCACGGTTCTGGGCGGCAAGGTTTTTGCGGCCGGAAACAATGATTAATGTGATGGTGACTAGATGGCCGTACCGCTAACCGTCATCGGAGGCTTTCTCGGCGCCGGCAAGACCACCTTGCTGAACCATCTGCTGGCTCAGGATACGGGCCTGCGCTTCGCCGTGGTCGTCAACGATTTCGGCGATCTGGCAGTGGACGGCGATCTGTTGGCGGATCATGGCGGCGACACGGTGACCCTGGCCAATGGCTGTATCTGCTGCACCATGGGGGACGATCTGTTCCTGGCCCTGATGAAGTTGATCCGCCGGGATGACCCGCCCGAGCATATCCTGGTCGAGGCCAGCGGCGTCGCCGACCCCCGGCCCATCGCCAATATCGCCGTGCTGCACCCCGACCTGACGCCGGACGCCGTGGTGGTTCTGGCCGATGCGGAACTGGTCGAGGAAAAGGCCGAGGATCAATATGTGGGCGACACCATCCATCGCCAACTGGCCGCCGCCGACCTGATCATCCTGAACAAATGCGACCTGTTGGATGACTATGACCAGAACGAAGTACGCCTTTGGCTTAGCGAACAGGCCCCCAAAGCCACCATTTTGAAAGCCCGTCAGGCCAAGGTGCCGGCGCAATTTTTGTTGGGACTGGGATCGGCCACAACCGCGCCCAGCCATACCCAAGGCCATAGCCATGAAGATGACTTCCGCGCCGTCTCTCTGACCCTGCCGGAGCCTTTGGACGAGGCCCTGTTCGTGGCAGCAATTTCAGCTCTGCCGCTCTCCATCCTGCGGGCCAAGGGTATCGTCCGGTTCAAGGACAAACCCGGTTTTTGGCTGTTGCAACTGGTCGGCCGCCGCCATGAAATAAGCCGGATCGAACAGGCGCCGTCGGGCACCCATCTGGTATTCCTCGGCACCCCGGAAATGCCCGATGAAGCGGCAATTAAAGCATTGTTCTGATCGTTTGGAACAACACCGCGAAGGCGGCGCCAAGGAGCAACAGCAGGACCAATTGCCCCATGGCCCGCCGCGAAAACAAACCCGCCGCCAGGCGGCGGCAAATGCCAAACCATGAACCCTGATAGGCCGGGCTGAGAAAAATGACGAAGGCCGCGAAGGAGGGTATGGCCGCCAGGGCAAAGCCGATTTCATAGGAACCGGTGGCGGCCAGGATCAAACCATAAAGGGCGGGATAAATCATCATGGCGATCGAGGTGAAGGACAACACCCCCCGTGACGACGCCGACCTGCCCTTCGGGCGCCAGGCGCGCGGTCTCCGAAAGCAAAATACCGTGCCAACTGATGGCGGTGATGTTGAACAAAATGGCCACGGCGATAATGCCGTTCAGGGACCAGGTATAATCGAACTGGGTGATCAACAAGGCCGCGATGCCGCCGAACAGGCCCAGCGCGGCAAAAATCCAACGCGACGGCACGATGCCGCCGCTCAAAAATCCCCACAGGATGCGGGCCCAGATGGCCGTGAAGGATGAAATGGCGAAGACCGAGCCGGCTTCGACCTCGGAATAATTCAGGCCGTCGATCATGAACAGAATGAAAAAGCCCGAGAACAGGGATTGCAATCCGCCGAAGGCGAAGGCGGCGAAGGAAATATCCCGCAGGTCGGGGTTTTGCAGCACCTTAGCCAAGGTTGCCCGCATGTCGCCGAAGCTGATTTTCTGCCCCGGTTCGCGGTCGCTGTCGTAATGAGCCCGGAGCGGCTGCAGCAGGACCGCGACGAAGAAGACCACCAGCGCCGTTACCGCCGCGGCGCCATAGGCCCCCAGACGGACGGTCGTGCCAAGACTGGCACTATAGAACACCAGACCCAACAGGAACGGGATCAACAAGCCGCCGATCAGGGCACCCACCGGCACGCCGGTCTGCTTGACCGAGAAGATCACCGGCGCCAGGCGCGGCGGGCAGACCCGGGCCAGAATGTGCGAGGACGCCGGCGTCGATGCCGCCGCCGCTCCCAATAATATGGCGCCCAGGGGAAACAGCCATAATTGGCCCGAGGCGACCACCATCAGGCTGGCGCCCATCAGCAACAGGGCGACCTGGCTGATCCGCATGGGACCGTAGCGCAGGATGAAGCTGCCGCAGCCGATGGCGGTGATGATGGACACTATGTTCTGAATGAACAGGTAAAGCCCCAGCCAGGCGGGCGAAATGCCGAAATCATCGGCCAGACGATCCGCCAGCACCGGCATGACAATCTGACAGACATAGGCAAAGGCCTGTTGCACCAGCATGGCCACCGTGGCGATGGCCAATATGGTGCGCGGGCCGAAGAGGGAGAGATCCATGGCGCCCGGTCTAACGCACCGCGATGTTGACGCTGGCGCGCATGCCGGGCCAGGTCGCCTTATCCATCGCCGGCAGGTCGATCATGACCGGAATGCGCTGAGCCAGGCGTGGGTCCACCTTGCCCGTGGCGTTGAACTTACCGTTGGTCATGGAGCCCAGGGTGGCATGGCCGATACTGCGCACGGTGCCTTGATGGTATTCGAACGGATAGGCGTCGAACTCGATGGTCACGGCCTGCCCGGCCACCACATGGCGGATGTCAACTTCGTCAATCTGCGCCTCCAGCCACAAGCCATCGGGATCATGCAGCAGGAAGGCGCGGTCCCCATCTTCGATATAGACTCCGGCGCTGACGTAAACTTCGTCGATGATGCCGGCGATGGGCGCCCGGATATCCATGTCCTCGAGGCGCTGGCGTGATTGCCGCAACTGCACATTGACGATATCGATGGCCCGGTCGATAGCTGCGATGCGGGTTTTGAACACCGCTTCCTTTTGCAGGGCACTGTGCAATTCCAACAACTGCTTCGCCTTGATCTGAATGGCCGTTTCCAAAGAGCGCAATTTCGAGGTGACATCGAGCAGCCGGTCGGTGGCATCATCAAGCTGCCGTTTTGATATGGTGCGGCGGGAGGCCAACTTCTTCTGGCGGTCCCTATTTTCCTGGGCAATCCGGTGGCGGCGGTCCCAGGCCTTGTGCTCCCGACGCTGCAGGCTGATCGCCGCCTTGGCGGTGGCGATCTTGATATTAATCTCCCGCTTGTACTCGGCCAGTTCCGCCACCACCCGGTCCCGGGCGGCCTCCTCTTTGGCCGCCTCGGCCTCCAGCGTGGCCACGTCCAAACCGGCAATCGCGGTTTTCATGGACGCCAGCAGGGCGCCTTTCACGACCCGGTGGCCGCGGCGCACATGCACCGCCGCCACCGTGGCATTGACGGAGAACGAGAGCAGGGTGAAGTCCGCCTCCACCCGGGCGTTGGCTTCGTCCACATGACGCCACCAATGCCAGGCTTCGACGCCACCAAAACCGATCACCGCCGCCACGGCCAGAAAGACCGCCGGCTTTATCCATTTACGGCCAACAGGTGCCATAAATTAAGTTGTCAGCCACCCGAACTGCTGCGGCTTGCGGCCCGCTTCCGGGTGCAGCACAACGTTGACCAGGGCAGGGCCCGGATGGGCCTTGGCCTCTTCCAAAACGCCGGCCAGATCTTTCGGGTCCTCGACAAAGAAGCCCTTGCCGCCGAACGCCTCCATCATCTTGTCATAGCGGGCCCCGATGGTCAGAACACCGGGGGGCAGGGGGCCGTCCGCGGGGAATTCGGCGATGCCCTTGCCGATACCGCCGTTGTTCAGCACCACGATCTTGATGGGCAGATTGTGGCGGCAGGCGGTCTCGATCTCCATGCCGGAGAAACCGATAGCGCTGTCGCCAGAGACCGAAATGATCGGTCGGTCGGGATGCACCACGGCGGCGGCGATGGCGAACCCCATGCCGATGCCCATGGTGCCGTACGTGCCC
>JAYGEA010000065.1:0-12443 GCA_046582635.1 Alphaproteobacteria bacterium | reverse complement strand
CTGATCAGTCAGTTTTTTCCAGGCCTCGGCACATATTGTAACGATCTCGTCGTATGATTTGAAGATCCGGCTGGATAGCCAGTTCTCACGCATGAACTGCCAGACGTTTTCCACCGGGTTGAGTTCTGGCGATCTTGGCGGCAAGGGCAGAAGTGTGATGTTGGACGGGATCGTCAGCTTGTCGGTGGTATGCCATCCGGCCTGATCGACGATGAGAATGGCATGGGCACCCAGGCTGACCTGGGATGAGATCTCATCGAGATGCCATTGCATGGCCTGTGTGTTGCAGCGGGGCAGAACGAGGGCGGCCCCGACACCGCGCGCGGGGCAGATGGCACCGAATATATAGGCCGACTTGGTGCGTTGATCTTTCGGTGCCCTGGGCCGGCTCCCCTTACGTGCCCAGCGGCGGGTGATCTTGTTCTTTTGACCGATCCGCGCTTCGTCCTGCCACCAGAGTTCTATCGCGGTGTTGGCCGGCAACTTGGCGCGGATTTCCGCCACTTCGGCGGGGAAGTTTTTTTAAAATCCTCCAGCACCAGTTCATTTTGCGCCTGATGGCGGGGACGGGCCGTGATCTTGACGTAGCCTAAGCCCTTGAGCTCCCGGCTCACATTCGTTTCATCAAGTGAGATGGCGTAGGTCTGCCAGATCCATTGACGAAGGTCCGATAATCGCCAGCGTACCACGTCATGGATTGCAGGGATCGGGCCCGCCTCGACCAGCGCTGCCAGAGCCTGACGCTGGTGATCATTGAGTTTTGCGGGCTTGCCGGGCGCCTTGGGGTCGATCAGACCGTCAGGCCCTTTCCCATTGAACCGCAGAACCCAATCCCGCACCGATTGAAGCTCAACAGCGCCGAGCCATGCCGCCTCCGTTCGCGAGCCGCCAGCATAGATCAACGCCAACGCCAGTAGTCGCCGGCTCTGATCTGCATCCTTCGAAGCCTTCGCAAGCCGACGCAAATCCTGAGCCGAAAAATCATCTCGAAGTGCAATCGCTGATCCCATGGTGAACCTCCCGTAAAACGATTCACCTCAATTGATTCAGAAATCCCCCAGCTTGGAAAGCCCTGCGTGAGTCCCAATCAATGAAGCTCGGTATAATTACGTCAAATAGGTTTCCAGTGGATTAACCGACAATCCAGGCAAATGTATTTTTTTTCGGCTGGGGCGCCCGCTGAATAGAACTTCAGGCGCGGGCGGATCTTTTCGTGGCGCGGCGCAAGGCATCACGCGTAGTCCAGCGGGCCAAGATGCGTTCGGCCGTATCGGTGCCGTACCGTGCCATGCCGGCGAGGCGGGCAGGATCAGCCGGCGGCGACGGTGTCTTCCGTGAAGGTCAGTTCCAGTTTCAGGCCGTCGGGGCTTTCCAGGAACAGTTGCGTCAGGTTGATCTTCGGCACCACCCGTTCCATGTAGTCCACCCCGGCTGCTTCCAAACGTTGCTTGATCTCGCCATAGCCGGTACAGCGAAAGGCGACATGATCGACCCGGCCGGTGCCGTCGGGAATTTCCGCCTTCTCCACCAAATGCAAAACCGGTTGATCGCCCGCGCAGACCCAGGACATCCACATAAAATTTTGCCGAAGCCGCCGCGTCGGTGGTGACAACGTTGTAGTGATCAATATATTCCAGCGGCATGCCCGAACCTCCCCTGATGTCTGCGGCCGCAGTATGGCCCCTGTCCCCTGCCGTGCGCAATGGCGGTTATGTTATGATCGGGATTAAGAACGGTAAAATCACCGCTGATGTGATGAGGAAACCAGTGTATGAGTTCGGACAAATGGGGCGCCGGCGGGCACGCTGGCCCCCTGCGATTTCAGCCCATCACGATAAAATCCGTCACCGCGCGCAACCGGATCGTGGTGCCGCCCCTGTGTCAGTATTCCGCCACGGACGGCCTCGCCAACGATTGGCATCTGGTGCACTTGGGCGCTTACGCCCGGGGCGGCGCGGGCACCATTTTTGTCGAGGCGACGGGGGTCGAGGCGCGGGGGCGGATCACCCATGGCTGTCTGGGATTATGGAATGATGCACAAACCAAGGCGCTGGCCCCGTTGGTCAATATCATCAAACAGCATGGTGCCGTGCCTGGTATCCAGATCGCCCATGCGGGCCGCAAGGCGGCGACGCAACGGCCATGGAATGGTCTGGGCGCCTTGACTGACGAGGATATTGCCCAGGGAGATGTGCCCTGGGAAGTGGTCGGCGCCTCGGCCATTCCCGCCGCCGACGGCTGGCTTGTGCCCCGCGCGCTGGGCGAGGATGAGATCGGCGACGTCGTCACGGCATTCGGCCAGGCGGCGGCGCGTGCCAACGAGATTGGCTTCGAGTGCCTGGAAATCCATGGCGCCCATGGCTATCTGCTGCAATCCTTCCTCTCGCCGCTATCCAACAAACGCACTGACGGCTACGGCGGTGACCGGGCCGGCCGCATGCGCCTGGCCTTGGAGGTCACCCGGGAGGTGCGCGGCAAATGGCCGGGAAGCAAACCGCTGTTCTTTCGCATATCCTCCGTCGATGGGTCCGACGACGGTTGGCAACTGGATGACAGCATCGCCCTGGCCCAGGCGTTGAAGGACCTGGGCGTTGACTGCATCGATTGCTCCTCGGGCGGCAACGCGGCATCCGCCACGGTTAATCTGATTCCCCGGGGCCTGGGCTTCCAAGTGCCCTATGCCGCCGCCGTGCGGAGAGAGGCCGGATTGATGAGCATGGCGGTCGGTTTGATCCTGGACGGCCCCCAGGCCGAGGCGATCCTGCGGCAAGGCGATGCGGATCTGATCGCCGTGGGGCGGGAGATCATGTACAATCCGTTCTGGCCGGTGCAGGCGGCCCAGGAATTGGGCGCCGATCCGGAGTTCGCGATGTGGCCGCCGCAGTACGGCTGGTGGCTGGAAAAACGGGAACGCACGTTTCAACGCATGGGGTTTGAGAGGTCATCATGAATACCGCAAACATGAACGAGACGATCCGGGTATTTTGGCAACCTGGGTGAAGCAGCTGTCTCCGCCTGAAGGAGCATTTGTTGGCCCGTGCGGTTGACTTCACATCGATCAATGTCGCGGCAGACCCGGACGGCCTGGCGCAACTACAGGAACTAGGCGTGCGCACCGTGCCCGTGGTGGCCAGGGGCAATGACTATGTCATGGGGCTGTCCCTGCGGGATGTCGGCGCTTTCCTTGGCCTGGACGATCAGGGCCCTGGTATGTTGCCCCCTGGCGAGCTGATCCAGCGCCTGGACTGGATCCTGAGCGCGGCGCAACGCTATCTGCGGCAATTGCCCGACAGTGAAATGCAGTCGCAGTTGACGGGCCGCCCGCGCAGCTATCGCGATTTGACCTATCATCTGTTCCAGATCAGCCGCGCCTTTCTTGGCGTTGCCTCCGGCCAGGAATTAACTTACGAAAAGTTGGGGGAAAGCCCCGGCGATTACCTCGTTACTTTCGCCGATATCGCCGATGACGGCGAGGTGACGCGTTTGAACCTCCTGGCCTGGTGGGAAACGACCGGCGAGAAGACAGATTTCACCGAGACCGTGTCGACCTATTACGGCCCGCAATCCCTGCACGAAACACTGGAGCGGACCACTTGGCATACCGGCCAGCATGTGCGGCAATTGCTGTTCATTCTCGACGGCATGGGGATCGCGGCCGACCAGCCAATAGGTGACCGCGAACTATCGGGCCTACCCCTGCCGAACGAAGTCTGGGACGGCTAAGCAGCCCGCACCGCGCGGGCGATCTCGCACCATTTGTCCATGTTGGCCGGGTTTTCGCGGATGCTTTCTTCCGCGTGGTACATCACCAGGCGCGCCGCCTTGCCTTTGTAGCGGGCGATCAGTTTGTCGGCCATGTCATCCCAGCGGGCGGGCAGGGCGAACTGGTTCAGCATCTCGTCATCGATCAAGGCGACCAGGGCGTCCATGTCGCCGCTGCGCATGTGATCGCGTAGGATGTCGCGCATGCCGTGATAGCCCAGGTCTTCGAACTGAAAGGCATAATTGGGCGTGGCGCCATAAAAGCCGATCTGGGTTTTCGCCTTCAAGGTCGCGGTGGCCTGCTCTTCCGGGCTATCGCCGGGGATGGCCATGACGGGGACGATCAGGTCAATCTCGGCGGGCGCGCGTCCTGCCTTTGCGGCGCCCTCAGCCAGGCCCGGCAGGACGCGATTATCGATATAGGGCATGGAATGCATGGGGTGGACGTGGATACCGTCGGCCAGCTCGCCCGCCACCTTGATCATGTAGGGGCCGACGGCGGAGATATCGATCTTCACATCTTCATGGTCATGTCCCGAGGGCGTCCATTGCTCGGGCAGCAGGCTCAGATTGTAATACTCTCCTTCATGCTGCAGGGGCCCCTCCCGGCGGAAGGCCTTGAGGCAGGCGCGCACGGCTTTCAGATAATCCTTCATCTGCGGTGCGGGCCGGTCGAATTGCGATGAATAGCGGCGGACAATGTGCGCCTTGACCTGACTGCCGAGGCCGAGGCGGAAGCGGCCTTGGGTATTGCGGGCCAATTCCCAGGCGATCTGGGCCGACATCATGGGGCTGCGCGGAAAAGCCACGGCGATACCAGTGGAAAAATGCAGGCTGGGCGCCGCCATGGCGGCCGCCGCGATAACCATCCAGGGCACTTGGCTGCCTTCCGTCATCAGCATGCCGGAAAAGCCTCCGGTTTCCAGGCGTTTGGCCAACTCGGCGGCGTCGGACCAGGTCGAGGCTCTGGCCATGATATCAAATTCCATGATGTTTCCTCCCGTACTTAGATACAATTTCGCCATCTTAGCATGATTGCCGGGCCTGGAAAAAACGGCCCCGGAAAATTCAGGCATGGCCAGGCATTCCGTCTTGCCGCGGGATAATTCCTGATCAATTTCGCCGATACGCGGTTCACTTGTTCCCGGGCAACAGGCAACGTAAAGTGCGCTCATGGTTCGGATTATCCAAAATTTTTGTTTTATCGCCCTTTTCGTTGGCCTTCTCGGCGCCGGAATAATGGTGCCGCGCGCGGCTGCGCAGACCATTGATCTGAAGCTCGCTCATGAGGACTATGAAAAAGGCTATTTTGGCCGAGCCGATAATAGCTTTCAAAAGGTTGGTGAAGCCGGCCTGGCGGAGGCTCAGTATTGGCTGGGACTGATGAATGACCGCGGTCAGGGCGTCAATCGTGATCGCGGCGCGGCGCTGGTCCGGTTCGGGAAAGCGGCGGCGCAGGGCCATGGCGAAGCACAGCGCGTGGTCGGCGTTTATTTTGAAGAAGGCGAGGCCGTTGCACAGGATGCAACGGCGGCGGCGGCCTGGTACCGGCGGGCGGCGGCGCGGAATAATGCCAAGGCGATGCGCAATCTGGGCCAGCTTCATGTGCGGGGGCGCGGCGTTGAGCGGGACTTCGCCATCGCCGCGAATTTGTTCCGGCGCGCCGCGAAAATGGGCAATGCCAAGGCCGTGCGCAACCTCGGCTACCTATACTATTTCGGCAAGGGCGTGAAACAGGATTGGGTCCGGGCCTCTGATTTGTTCAACCGGGCGGCGGCGGCGGGGCTGGACAAGGCGAAATACAATCTGGGCTTTGTCTATTACCGGGGCGAGGGCGTGGACCGGGACCTGGCCATCTCGGCCTATTATTTTGGCCAGGCGGCGGAGGGAGGAAATAGTGATGCCCAACTGATGCTGTCGCGCATGTATTTGCTGGGCGAGGGGATCGCGTTGGATCCGGCCAAGGCCTTTTTTTGGGCCCTGCTGGGCGCGGTGCAGAACCCCAGCTTGGCGGAGTGGCATTTCGGGAAATTGCGTGGTCAATTGTCGATCCGCGACATGGACCGTATCCGCGCCCAAAGCCGATCATGGAATCCAAAGGGATGAACCCAAAGGCATGAAACCAAAGGGATAGGGAAATCATGGACCATGATTTGATCCATATGAGCGCGGTTGAGTTGCTGGCGGGTTACCGCGAGGGCCGGTTTTCGCCCGTGGAGGCGACGCGGGCGGTGCTGGACCGCATTCACGCCGTCAATGACAAAATCAACGCCTTCATGATCATTGACGATGACGGTGCCCTGGCGGCGGCCAGGGCATCCGAAGGGCGCTGGGCCAAGGGCGCCCCCCTGGGTCTGCTGGACGGCGTGCCAACCACATTGAAGGATCTGGTGCTGACCAAGGGCTGGCCCACCCTGAAGGGTTCGTTGACCGTGGACCCCGCCGGGCCATGGGATGAAGATGCGCCCTGCGTGGCCCGTCTGCGGGAGCATAGCGCCGTCTTCCTGGGCAAGACCACGACGCCGGAAGTGGGCTGGAAGGGACTGACCGAAAGTGCCCTGAGCGGCATTACCCGCAATCCTTGGAACCTGGCGAAAACTCCCGGTGGCTCCTCGGGCGGTGCCTCCGCCGCCCTGGCTGCCTATATGGGGCCATTGGCGGTGGGCTCCGACGGCGGCGGTTCGATCCGTATCCCGGCCGCTTTCACCGGGATCTTCGGCATCAAGGCGAATTACGGCCGGGTGCCGGTTTATCCCGAAAGCGCCATGCGCGCGCTCTCGCATGTCGGTCCCATGACCCGCACCGTAGCCGATGCCGCCCTGATGCTGAATGTGTTGTCGGAACCCGACAATCGGGATCATACCGCCTTGCCTTATCAGGGCATCGATTTCACCCAAGGTCTGGATGACGGCATCAACGGTTTGAAAGTCGCCTTCAGCCCGGACCTGGGCTATGCGAGCGTGGATGACGAGGTGGCGCAAATTGTCGCCGAAGCGGCCGCCGCCTTTACCGAACTGGGCGCGGTGGTGGAACGGCGCGACCCAGGTTTCAAAAACCCCAAGGCAATCTTCAAGGCCCACTGGTGGGCCGGTGCCGCCGGTGCATTTGCCCATTTGCCCGATGCCGAGAAGGCCAAGCTGGAACCGGAATTGGCGGAAATCGTTGCCGATGGTCAGAAACTTTCGATCCTGGACTATATGCGCGCGATGGAGGGGCGGACCGCCCTGTGCCTGCACTTGCGTGAGTTTTTCCAGGAGTTCGACTTGTTGCTGACCCCCAGCCTGGCGGTGCCGGCTTTTGATGTGGGGCGCTTGCAGCCGCCCGGCAGCCCCGCCGACGATACCTATTGGACCGATTGGACGCCCTTCACCTTTCCCTTCAACCTCGGCCAGCAGCCGGCCTGTTCCATCCCCTGTGGGTTTACCGCCGCCGGCTTGCCCGTGGGCCTGCAAATCGTCGCCGATAATTTCCGCGAGGATCTCGTGCTGCGCGCCGCGAAGGCATTCGAAGCGGCCCGGCCGCAAGATCGCCGGCCCGACCTTTAACGGCCATGACGGAGGTTCTATCTGTCAAACAGATGTACGCCGCCGACCGTGCCGCCATTGCCCTGGGTATCAGCGGCGAAAGCCTGATGGAGGCGGCGGGGCGGGAGGTGGCCCGGGCCATCCTGGATCGATTTGGCGTTCAACCCACCGCGATCCTGTGCGGCCCCGGTAACAATGGCGGTGATGGCTTTGTCATCGCCCGGCATCTGAAAAACGCCGGCGCACGGGTCAAGGTCGCGCTGCTGGGTGATCGGGGGGATTTAAGGGGCGATGCGGCCCGCATGGCGAAACGCTGGCGGGGCAGGGTTGTTGCCTTGGACAAAATGACCCTCGACGGCGCGGCACTGATGGTTGATGCGCTATTTGGGGCCGGCCTGTCGCGCGGCATAGGCGGTGCCGCCCGCCAGGTATTGCAGGCCGGCGAAGATCGCGGCCTTCCCATCATTGCCGTGGATATGCCCTCCGGCGTTCAGGGCGACAGCGGGCAGGTCCTCTCCCATGCGCCGCAAGCTTCCCTGACGGTGACATTTTTTCGCCCGAAAAGCGGCCATCTGCTTTACCCCGGCCGGGGTCTGTGCGGCGCCCTGCGGGTTGTCGATATCGGCATACCCGACGCCGTGCTGAAAACCATCGGCCCTTGTATCCGGGACAACGATCCGGGCCTTTGGCTGCCCGCCTGGCCGCCGCCCTCGCCCATGGGGCACAAATACAGCCGGGGCCACGCGGTGGTATTGAGCGGCGGCGTGGGCAGGACCGGGGCTGGGCGGCTTGCCGCCGGCGCGGCCCTGCGGGTCGGCGCCGGGCTGGTGACGGTGGCCTCTCCAAAAGCGGCCGTGGCCGAAAACGCCGCCCATTTGACCGCCGTGATGATCGACCCCTGGCGCGATGTGAAGGAATTTCGCGCCCTGTTGGAGGATCCCCGGCGCAATGCCGTCTGCCTCGGTCCCGGTGGCGGTGTGAACAAGGGGATGCGGGACAAGGTCCTGGCGGCATTGGCGCTACGGAAATCAGTGGTGCTTGACGCCGATGCCATCACCGCGTTTGCCAAGGCCCGCAAGGGCCTGTTCGCCAAATTGCACGAAAATTGCATTCTGACGCCCCATGAGGGAGAGTTCGGCTGCCTGTTTGAGAGCCAGGGTGATAAGGTGCAACGGAGCCAACGGGCGGCCAAGGCATGCGGCGCCGTGGTTCTGTTGAAAGGTCCCGACACGGTTATCGCCGCACCCGATGGGCGCAGCGTGATCAACACCAATGGGCCCCCCGATTTGGCCACGGCGGGCTCGGGCGATGTTCTGGCGGGGTTTTGCACGGGGTTGTTGGCTCAAGGCGTTCCCGCCTTCGAGGCGGCGGCGGCGGCCTGCTGGCTGCACGGTGAAGCGGCCCGAAATTTCGGCCCCGGATTGACGGCGGAAGACCTGGGCCCCGGTTTGCCCGCGGTTCTGGCGCAATTACGGGGCTGAGACAATTTGACTGGTTGCATTAATTGGTAAGGTTCCCATGTCATCATCTGGTCACATTAAATTGGATTAACAATGCTGTACCGAGAAAGCCTGTTTGATCGAACCTTCGCGCCCCTGCGCCGGGCGCTGTTCGGTACTGCGCCGTCGGACGAAGCCGGCGTGGCGTTGAACGAGGCCGGCGTTGAAAAGCTGAAACAGCGCATCGAAGATTGCCTGGACCGCCGTGGCGGCGAGGTCTCGGCCCGGGCCAGGGCCGCCGATCTTGGCCATTTTTATCTCAGCCTTGATGACCAGGGCCGGCGCCGCTTTCTGGCCTTGCTGGCCACCGATTATGGCGTCGACCGGGCCCGCCTGGATGCAGCCATGAGCGCCTTTCAAGCCTTGGAACCAGGTGCCGACAGTGGCCGAGCGGAGCGGGAATTGCGCGCCGCACTGATCCATAAACGCGTCGTTTTACTAACACAATTAAATGCTTTACCTCAAGGTGTTAAGTTTTTAGTTGATATGCGGGCAGAAATTATCTTTCTGCAGGGGGAGATGCCGGAACTGCGTCCCTTGAACGACGATCTGCGGGAACTGCTGACCTCGTGGTTTGATATTGGGTTCTTGAATTTACGCCGCATCACCTGGGATGCGCCGGCGGTTTTGCTGGAAAAACTCATGGCCTATGAAGCGGTGCATGAAATCCGCAGTTGGGATGATCTGAAGAACCGGCTGGATTCGGATCGCCGCTGCTTCGCCTTTTTCCATCCCCGCATGCCCGACGAGCCGCTGATCTTTGTCGAGGTCGCCCTGGTCAGCGGCATGGCGGACAATGTCCAGGATCTACTGGATCTGCATGCCCCGGAAGGCGATCCGGGCAAGGCGGATGCGGCGATTTTTTATTCCATTTCCAATGCCCAGGCCGGCCTGGCCCAGGTTAGTTTCGGTGATTTTCTGATCAAGCGGGTGGTTGATGAATTACGCGCCGAACTGCCCAACCTGAAAACTTTCGCCACGCTGTCACCCGTGCCTGGGTTCCGCCGTTGGCTGGACGAAATGCTGGAGCAGACCGAAGTCGTGCCGTGGGAACTGGTTCAGGACGGCGCCTTGGCCGAGGCGGCGGGCACGGGCAGCGGGCGCGAGGGATTGCGCAGCATTTTGGCGCGCCACGATTGGCACCGGGACGAGGCCGCCATAGCCGCCCTGCGCCCGGTCCTGGAACCCTTGGCGGCGCGGTATCTGTTGAACGAAAAGCGTGGCCAACGGGCCTTGGATCCCGTGCAGAATTTTCATCTCTCCAACGGGGCGCGGTTGGAGCGGATCAATTGGCTGGGCGATACCTCCGCCAACGGCCTGGAGGGCGCGGCGGGTCTGATGGTCAATTATCTCTACAAGTTGGCGGATATCGAACAGAACCACGAAGACTACCGGGGCCGGGGCAAGATCACCGCCGCCGCCCGGGTGCGAAAGCTGCTAAAGAGTTAGTTATACGCCGGCAATCCACGCACCCCCGGATCGCCTCATAACCCTGGATGCCCGGATCACCTCCGGGCATGACTATTGGGTAGTTTTGGGGTCAATTTTTCCACCAATTTGTCATTGCCGGGCTTGACCCGGCAATCCAGGGCAGTGGAGCGCTGGCTGTCAAGACGACAGCCACTTCCTACCAATTCGGCCGGCGTTTCTCGGCGAAAGCGTTCAGGCCTTCCTGGGCGTCGTCCGTGTCGATGATATTGCAGATGGTCTCCACCACATTCTCGATGCCGCGGCGGTAATCGCCGTCGTTGGCGCGCATGAAGCTGTCCCGGCCCAATTTCATCACCACGGGTGATTTCTCGGCGAATTTCGCGGCCATCTTGCGGGCTTCCGCCAGGACCTGGTCGTGGGGTACGGCGTGGTTGATCAAACCCCTTTGGCCGTTGCGGAGACCACGGCATTAATTTGCTCTGTGGCTTCGCGGGTGGAGGATGACAGATTTTTCACTTCCTGGGCCACGACGGCAAAGCCACGTCCCGCCTCGCCCGCCCGGGCCGCTTCGACGTTGGCGTTCAATGCCAGAAAGTTGGTCTGCCCCGCAATGTCCTTGATGACGTCCGCGACGCCGTTGATTTTACTAATATCGCTGCGAAACGGTGCCGCCAACGACGACATTTCGGCAATAACCGTATCTGTCAGGTTTGTCATGTCCCACCCCAAATTGGTTGTAATTATCGCGGGTGACATTAGGTTAAGTTGCTTAATTATCCCTAAATTCGGGCCGATGTTTTGGCCGGGGGATTTTTGCTCTATAATCCTGTTTCAGCGCGGCGGCTTGGACGCCACGGCGGCGGAAATATTTGGAATGCCAAAATACACAACGCTATTTCGTTTTCATTGGCCTGACGGCGTCACCAGCGAGGGGCGCGGCATCGACGTCGCCGACGCCTTGGAAAAACTCGGCCTTGGCCCGGTGGCGGAGCGGAGCTTGGACTATTACGAAGTGCTGGAGGAAACCCCCGCCGACAAAGCCCGCCACGATATGCTCAAGGATGCCTACCGGTAGCCGGATGATGCGAGACATGGTCCGAAGGCGGTTCCCGGACCATTTTCAGAATTAGACGCCGCCAAGAGAACGCCAGAATTTCTTGTTCGTCGAAACCTGCAGCGCGCCATGTTCGTGCTCCAGGCATAGGCGCATGGACATATGCCACCTTCGGGAAAAACTTACCTGGCAAGCCGCGACCAGGCGATCTACTTCGGCGCGTTGTCCGGGGCGGTTTCCTGAACTTTCGAATTCAGCAAGCGCCGACACGACAATTTGCTTTTGCATTGTCTCGGAGACGTTCCCCGAAGGCGGCAACAAATTGATCAGTTTGACCGCGAAATACACGGCTTCGGTGCCGGCCACCTCTGTCTCGAAAAATTGTTGCGCCGCCCGCCGGTAGGGGCCGGTCGCAAGGGCGATGTCTTCGGCGCTGTGCGGATTAGCGTCCCCTTCCAGCGCGGGCAGAAGCGACGCCATGGGCGCCACTTCGACTGACATCCTGACAGGGGCCAATTGACCAATGCCCGCCGCATCAATGATCGCCAGGACACCGGTATAATTCGTCCGGGTCTCGAAGCGAAGCCAGTCCTTCGCCGGCAGCCGTATGGTTCCACCCGAGGCGGTTTCCACAATCAGCGTGACAACGGTATTTTTGGACGGCCGATAGGCGGTGTGGCTGGGTGGCGGCGGGCGGTTCTGTTCCAAGCAAACTGTGCTCAGATAGGCCGCGCAGATTTCTTTCCCGCATTGCAGGGGAACCGCCTGTTTGGTGGCGACAATGCCAAGCGCCTGGAATTTGGCGCGGGCCTCTTGCACGGCGTAGCCCGATGCAGCCAGCACGACGGACAGCATGGCGATAGTGCGGCGAATGGCCATGACAACCTCTCTCCCACTTGATTTCAATTGATACGGATTGATGGTCAAATCAAAGGCAATTCGAAGTCAATGGTTGGCGTGATTGGGCTGGCGCAATTGGGTTCGCGTTATGGCCGCGGATTTCATAACCTCGGTTCTTGGATAAGGTTCGGTCTAAGAGGCCAACTCGAAACTAGTTGAGTGATTTCAGCATGTTATGGTTCTCTCCGTTGTGTCAAAGCAATGGAGGGGCACAACATGTGGACTGAAATCACTTGGAGAGATTATGAGCGCCGTGGCGGACGCTATGCAAGC